>JBBSEL010000723.1:0-3331 GCA_038239755.1 Chloroflexia bacterium
CTGATGCGCCCTTGGTCGTCTCATCACCAACCCCCAACTCAGGCTCCCCTGCCTCTTTCCAAAATCCAAAATCCAAAATCCAAAATGTCCCCGCCGGGCTGGCCGCCACCCTGGGCTATACCGCGCTGACGCTGATTATGACCTGGCCGCTGGCGACGCAATTCACCACGGCGATCCCGGCGGGGGGCGACGCCTGGCAGCACCTCTGGAACCTGTGGTGGGTGAAGACGGCGCTGGTGAGCCTCCATAACCCGTTCCACACCGACCTGCTCTATTATCCGAACGGGGTCAACCTCTATTTCCACACCCTGGAGCCGCTGATCGGCGCGATCAGCACCCCCTTCCAGTTGCTCGGCCTGAACCTGCTGGCGGTCTACAACCTGATGGTGATCCTCAGCTTCGTGGCGGCGGGCCTGGGCACTTACTGGCTGACCCACTATCTGACCGGGTCGCGGCCCGGCGCGTTCATGGCGGGCCTCATCTTCGCCTTCGCCCCTTATCACTTCGCCCACCTGCTCGGCCAACTGAACCTGACCTCGTTCCAGTGGATCCCCTTCTACATCCTCGCCCTCTTCAAAACCTGGGACCCCCCCCGATTGCGGAGTGCGGAACGCGGAATGCGGAATGACGATCTCACTCCCTCATCCCCACTCCCCACCCCCCAGTCCCCAACCTCCACTCCGCAATCTGCACTCCGCAATCCGCAATCCCTATGGGCGGTCGGGGCCGGGGTGTGGCTGGCGGCGAACGCCTACACCGAGTGGATCTACGCCATGTTCCTGGGGCTGTTCACCGTCTGGTTCCTCCTTTGGAAGGTGGGGGTCGAACGGCAGGGGCCGGGCTGGCGGGTGGGGCTAGGGCGGCTGGTCGTGCTAGGCGGCGTGACCGGGGTGCTGGTCGCGCCGATGCTGATCCCGATGGTGCAGGAGGCACGCACCGCCCGCTACATGCAGTCGCCCATCGTGGACACGCTGTTCTATTCGTCCGATGTGGTGGATGCGTTTGTGCCGTCTCCGTTCCACCCGCTGTGGGGGGGGATCGGGGCCACGGTCGCCGCCCACTTCCCCAGCCGCCACCCGGCAGAGCGGGTCGTCTTTGTCGGCTACACCGCGTTGCTGCTCGGACTGCTGGCCGTGGTGGTGTTCCGGCGGCGCAAAGCGGTGCTGTTCTGGGGGGCGACGGCGCTGGGGGCGTGGGTGCTCAGCCTGGGGCCGGTTTTGCAGATCTGGGGCCGCAGCACGTTTACCGCGTTCGGGATCGTCCTCCCGCTGCCCTATTTGGCGCTCTATTATGTGCCGCTGCTCAACATCTTCCGCGCCCCGTCGCGCTTTATCGTCCTGGTCATGCTGGCGCTGGCGGTGCTGGTGGGGTTCGTGCTGGCCGGGGTCGGGCGGGTACGCTGGCGAGGCGAACGGCGGCGGGCGGCGGCCTGGCTGGCAAGCGGGGTGGTCGGGGCGCTGGTCCTGCTCGAATTCCTGGCGATTCCCTATCCGATGGTGCCGCCGGGCTACGATGTGCCCTTCTATTATGAGTTGGCGCAGGAGCCGGGACGCTTTGGCCTGCTCGAATTGCCGCTCCGCCCGATGAGCGATTACGAGACCTACCAGACGATCCACGGCAAGCCGATCATCGGCGGCTACCTCTCGCGCCAGCCGCCCGACTCGTTCGTCGCTGATACGCCGGTCTTGCGCTACCTCTTGCCGACCACGCCGGTTGATGACCCGATCGCCGCCGAAGCCGCCCGCACCGGGTTAGCCGACTTGCGCCGCGCCGATGTGCGCTATGCCGTGGTCCACTGGTGGGCGTTCACCCCGGAGGAAAAGGCGGCGATGCAAGCCAAGCTGGCCCGCGTCTTCCCCGGCATCCTCTCCCGCCCGATCCCCGAACACCAGATGGAGGTCTTCCCGCTCGCGCCATAGCTGTCGCTGCCTAGCGGCTCGTCCCGACCGCGTCCCAGCGAATGTTGGGCGACCCCCGCCGCAGGTAGAACGGGATGTTGCTGATCTCCACGCGGGTATAGGCTGCGTCCAGGTAGGGTTTGGCGTCAGGGGGCATCCCCACCAGGGGGATGCGATCATCGAGAGTAGTGGGGGGCCACAATTGCGTGACCACATCGGGGGCGAGCTGGCCCAGTGAATAGGGATAGTCCCATTTCATGTGCCCCGGCCAGAAGTCGAGATAACGCGGCAGGTTTCCCACTTCTTTCATCGTTTCATGGGCAATGATAGGATCATTCTTACCCAGCAGATCGATGGCCGGGCGGTCGAGAAAGTAGGGCAAGGTGCCCGCCGTCACGACGGCGATCTGCGCCTCGGAGGTGGTGATCCGGCTCAGAATAGTCGCGCGCTCCACCGCTAGCTGGGTTTTCGCACCCTGATCGGGGGGCTGCTGGAGCAGCCAGCGGGTGGCGGCGTCGGGCGACAGATCACTGAGCCGCACCGCGTTCAACTCGATCAGGCTCACCCCGATCAGCGCCAGCATCGCCAACACCCCATACCGGCTTACGGTCGGCGGCTGCGTTCCCGGCCCGCCCTCCGCCTGGTGCCGCAACCACTGCCCCAGCCATAGGCCGAGCATCAGCAAGGCCAGCGCCGCCAGCCCCAGCCCCAGGAGGCTCAACGGGTGCGCGGGGGTGGCGCGCAGGCAGATATAGAGGCTGCTGACACACAGCAGGCCCAACAACACGATGCTGTTGATCACCCGCCGTATCGTGGCCGGCGGCCAGGGCCGGCTCTGGCTCAGGCCGGTGCTGAGTTGTTGCAGATACCCCCACAGGCTCACACTCAACAAAATGAAGAACAGGGGCATGACCGGACTGATATAGCGATTGCTGCCGCCGTACCACTCCCAGGCGTCGCCCCCGACGTAGATACTGTACCCGGCGGCCACCAGGATCAGCCAGCCCAGCAAGAGCGCCTGTTTGTCCCGCCGCCCGATCAGCGCGGCGAGCGGCATCAGGAGCAGGCCCAGATTCATATCCCAGAGCAACTTGACGAAGAAGAAGGTGCCGCGCGTGATGCGCAGCAGGGTAGGATAGCCGGTCATCTTGAGGTAGTAGGTGTTGGGCAAGGGCGCGCCGTAATAGGCCAGCCGGAAGGCGGTCTGCCCGCCACCGAACACGATCGCCGTCCCCAGGCCGAACAGCAGGTGGGTGCGCCAGCGGCCCCGGTCGGCCATCAGCACGAAGCCGAGCACCGCGAGCAACAGCACCACGGTATCGGGCCGGACCAGGGTGCCGAGGCCCAGCAGTCCATACATTCCTGGCGACACCTTGTGCTCGGCCAGCCCCCGCAGCGCGAGCCAGACGGCTCCGCTGGTGAGCAGGGTCAAC
>JBBSEL010000724.1:0-3329 GCA_038239755.1 Chloroflexia bacterium
AACTGGTGGGGGCGGCACGATATGGCGAAAAGCATCGAGGCGGGGGCGTCGGACCATGTGATGCTGGACGTGATGAAGCTGGGCGGGGTGACCGGCTGGCTGCGGGCCGCCGCCCTGGCCGAAGCGGCCAGCCTCCCGGCATCGAGCCACGCCTTCCCCGAATTCAGCGCCCACCTGCTCCGGATGACGCCGACCGCTTTATGGTTAGAGTACCTGGATCATGCCGGGCCACTTCTGACCGAGCCGGTGCGGATCAAAGACGGCTACGCCCTGCCGTCTGAGCGGCCCGGTAGCGGCCTGGACTGGGACGAGGCGGCGGTGCAGTACGCGCTAGCCCACTAGCGGCCCTGCGCATCCCCTATAATGATCATCCCCGCCTGCCGCAGCGCGGCGCACGCGGGGGCCAGCATGGGTGTGCGGACCAGCAGGTAGTCGGTATCGTAGGTAGAGAGGGCGAAAATGGCGATCCCGGCCTGGGCCAGCGGCGCGGTCAGCCGGGCGAGGATGCCGGTCAGGGCGAAATCGAGCGGCCCGGCGACTTGGAACGCCCGCCAGCCGCGCTCGCCGGTGACCCCGGCGGGCACCGCGTCTTCTCCGCAGACGACCGACAGTTCGTCGGCGGTGCGGGTCAGCGACAGGAGCGCACCACCCCCGGCCCAGGCGGGCAGCGCCGCGTCGGCGGGCAGGCGGCACACGGCCAGGGTGCCGGGCAGCACGGTCAGGGTCAGGGTCGTATCGGCCATCGGTCCTCCTCTTAAAAGGGCGGCGCATCCCACGGTGCGCCGCCCTCGTTGCTGTGGTCGCCGGGGTCCACTATGGCCCGGTCAGGGCGAGATAGAGGATCTTGCTGAACTGGCCGCGCGTGGCGTTGTTACCGGGGCGGAAATAGGGCCGGTTCAGCGGCGGGTCGCACGGCTCGCCCGCGCCGCCGCAGGGATAGCCGCTGATCAACCCATGCGCCCGCGCCTGCTCGACAAAGCCGTAGAACGTGTCGCCCGGCGGCACGTCGCTGAAGCTGGCGCTGGCCGGGGTGAGTGGCCCCCAGCCCTGGGCATTGACGACGATCTTGCTCAGTTGCCCACGAGTCACGTTGTTGTCGGGGCGGAAGTAGCGCCCCGGACACGGCTCACCTACGCCGCCGCAAGGGTAGCCGCTGATCACCGCGTGCGCCGATGCCGTCTCGATATAGGGGTAGAAGGGGCTGTCGGCGGGCACATCAACGAACGTGGGGCTGGTCGGGGTCTGGATCGGCCAGCCCTGGCCGAGGACGACCATCTTGCTGACCTGCCCCCGCGTGCTGTTGTTGTTCGGGCGGAAATAGGAGCCGGGGCACGGTTCGCCGGGGCCGCCACAGGGATAGCCGCTGACGATGAGGTGGCAGGCGACATACTGGATGTAGGGATAGAACGTGTTGGACGGCGGCACATCGGCGAAACTGACCGCACACGGCGAGGGGCTGGGCGTGGCGCTGGGCGGGGTGGTTGGGGAGGGGCTGGGGGTCGCCAGGGGGAATAGGCTCCGGTCGGCGTAGAAATCCGCCGCCGATCCGGCCCGGCTATCGACCCACCCGGCCACGACATAGTCTGGCCCATAGGCCATCGCGCAATAGTCCCCGATCCAGCCGTCGCCCTTGGCATAATGGATCGCCAGCGGGTCGCTCGATAGGTCGCTCACCCGCTGGTTGGCGCTCCAGGTCAGGCCTCCATCGGTGGAATCGCTATAAAACAGGTCATATTTGTAGTTGGACACGTCTTTGCGCCGGTCGTACCAGGTGACCCCGATGCGTCCATCCGTCGCGACGGCGATGCTGGGCATGAACTGGTCGATCCCGTTGCCCTGGGGGTCGTCGTTGATACGGATCGGGGTGGACCAGTTGGCCCCGCCGTCGGTGGTGCGGCTGAAGGCGATGTCGCCGTGTTTCCCCTGGTTCAAGTAGTAGGTGAAATCGCTGTCCCAGCGCCCGTCGTTCCACACGGCGTAGACGCTGTTGCCGCCGCTAGGTGGGACCGCCAGGACGGGGTAATTGTTGATCCGCAAGCCGTTGCTGAACACGTCTCCCGGCACGATATATTCGCGATTCTTATAGTCCAGCACCCCTGCTTTCGTGATCGGTGCCCCGCCGATCATCTGGTCGGTGCCCCAGGTGGCCCCCCCGTCGGTGCTGCGGTTGAGGTAGAGGGCGGTGTTACCGCGCGGGTCGAATTCAAAGGCGGTATACACCGTGCCATCGGCGGCGGCGACTACATCCGGTCCCCAGCTTATGTCATGGTTGGCATTGGACACAGGGATATCGCCGGTCCAGGTGTGGCCGCCGTCGCGGGAATAGCGCAGCTTGATGCCGTGGGGGGCATCAGAGGTATAGCGCCAGGCGATGTAGAGGCTGCCTGCGAAGGGGCCACTGGCCCGGCCATCGACGGTCAACCGCGCCTGATCGTGGTACTCGATATACCCCAGATCGACACTGATCGGGACGGGGGTGCTCCAGGCCATACCGTTGGTCGAGGTGAGGACAAAATAGCCGCTGCCATTCTCGCCCGCCGCCTGCCCGGCATAGTAGGCGATCCCCTGCCGGTCGAAGGCGACGCTGGTGTTGCCAAACGGGATCATCCGCGAGGTGGCTAACCAGGAGCCATAGAAGAGCGCACCGGTCCAGGTGCGCCCGGCATCGGTGCTGTACGAGTAGGCGCTGTTCGTGTTGTTCGTGTCCAGGCTGTCGTAGCTGGCGATGATGTTGTTCGGATCGGTCGGGTTGACCGCCAGGGAGAAGTTTTTTTGCAGATCGGGAGTGAGACTGGAGGTGGGGTTCACCCGAACGTCGTGTCCCCACTGGGGGGTGGGCGGGGGCAGCGTGGTCCCGCTCGCCGGTTGTTGGCTGCCCAACAGGATCACCAGCCCGATCAAGAATGCGGCGCTCCCCACTGCTAGCCGCGGAATGTGACGAGTCATCGGCAACACTAGCCCTTTCTATGATCCTGCTGAGGGGCTGTCTGGCCTCGCAGCCGTGTCCCCGGTTCTAACCACCGCCTACTCCTTTGCACGCCCTCTCCTGATTATACCCGCCGCGCGGAGTTGGGGTCAACAAACCGGCCCCCTGAAACGCCAACAACCCGCCCTGCTTATGCGGCAAAGGCGGGTTGCTGAGGTTTCTACAGAGACCGTACCCGGTACGCGGCCATACCAGGTACGGTGGGAGCAGAAAGGGGTGTTACTTGGTGGTGGGCAGCGCGACGGGCGCCATGTAGATATCTTCGTTGTTGTTGCGCGTGTCGGTCCACACCGGGTAGAGCGTCCCGTTGCTGGCGGCCATGGCGAAGTAGTCGCCGATCAGG
>JBBSEL010000725.1:0-3327 GCA_038239755.1 Chloroflexia bacterium
GAGCGGCGCACGACCAACAAGGCTGCGCTGGGCACCGGCAGGTCGCCCTGCCACCCCGGATCAGTGGGCGAGCCGGGCGACATCCGTTTCTTCGTCGAGTTCGTCCTCGTCCTCGAATTCATCCTCGTCGTCGTAATCTTCGTCGTCGTAATCCTCGTCGTCCTCATCATCGAGATCATCTTCATCGTCGAGTTCGTCCTCGTCGTCGAATTCTTCTTCGTCGTCGAGTTCGTCCTCGTCGTCCATCAGGTCCTCGTCATCTGCCAGCGTAGCGCGGAGAGGGAGGTGCCGATCAATGAACATAGAAGTGCTCCTTTATAAAGTAGTAGTAGATAGTCCCAGGTGAGCAACCTGTGGCGGCAGAGAAGGGAGAAGTGCGGTGCATCGCGTCTCTGCTCAGCAGCCCGACCCAGCGTGGTGACAAAGGTAGTATATCCTATTTTAGCGGGATGGCACAATAGGCCCTGCCGCCCCACAGAGGGGGCACTCCTGGCAGCGCGTCCCGTCATGCACACCTCGTAGGGCAATAACGCGGGCCGGGTCTCCCCTGTTACGGCGGGGGGCGGGCACAGGCCTAAGGAGAGCAGTAGGGGCGGCGGCGCGGCACAAACAGGGGCAACTGCTGCACGCGCCGCACGCCCGCCGCCCCTAGACCGGGCGGTTGGGTCGCCCACCGGGCAGGCCGGGGGTGAAGCCGCTCTGGTCGAACACATCCTTCCACGCCTTGATCAGGGTACTCAGGTCGGCGGCGATGCTGGCCGGGTCGGCAGCCGCGCCGCTGAAGTAGCGTGGGACAATCGTGCTGAGCGTGGTCCAGCCGTTGTTCTGGTAGACCGTGGTCAGCCGGTTGCACCAGTAGACTAGCCCTTGCTGCCAGGTGGGGAACTGGAGCAGTTGGGTAAACCCGCTGTTGGGGTCGCGCAGGCTGCCCCAGTTGTGGTCATCGGGCGACCCCCCGGCGGGGTAGAGGGTGCCACACTGGCTGATCTTGAGGAAGAAGGCCAGGGCCACCGCCGGGTTGACCCCGTTCGCCACGCAAATGGTGAAGCAATCGTCGGCGGCGGGCGCGGCGGGGCTGCCAAAGCGGGTCAGCGTCTCGGTAAACAGGGCGCGGCTGATCGTGGGCATGTCCTGCAAGGCAAAATCGATAGTGGCCGGGGCGGGCGGGGGGGCGGGCGGGGGCGGCGGCGCGGTCTCGACCCAACCAGCGATGCGGGTGAGCGTCTGCTGGATGTAGAGCGCGGTGTTGTTCTCCGACGGCGGGGCATAGCGCGGGATCACGCAGCGCACGGTGCTCCGCTTCTCGCCCGCGAACGGCCCCCGCTCCGAGGTGAGGAGGTCGCAATAGTCGGCCAGACCATCGAGCCAGCTTTTGTAGACGGGGAAATCGTGGCCGAAGGTATGGACCGTCTGCCCGGTGGCGCGGGTCGCGTCCCAGGGGCGGATCAGGTTGCCCCAGTTCAGCGTCTGCACGGCGATGCCGTCGGTACCCTTGGTCGATTCCTTGATAAAGAAGGCCAGGGCCACCGCCGGGTTCACCCCGAACTGGCGGCAGAGGTCATACGCTGTGTCGGCCTGGTCGGTGACGGGGCTGCGCGGGTTCGCCGCCAGTTCATCATGGAACCGCGTCCGCGTGATCGTCGGGTCGCCCTTGATCGGGTAGTCCTGGTAGGCCGGGCTGGCCGCCAACCGCGCCCCGATCAGTTGCATAAAGCGGGGCCAATCCCAGGTGTCGTTGGGGTCCTGGTGTAGCGGGTGGGTGGTCAGTTCGCGGTGGCCGAGCAGATGCTGGCGGTCGAAGGGGATGCCATAGCGGCGGATCCAGTCGGCGGTCCAGTCGGCGGCGGCGTTGTACTGTTGATCGGTGAACGGGCTATGCCCATCGTTCTCCATCTCGATGTTAAACGAAGGCCGGTTCTCGTCGCCGCTCCAGCGGCTGCCCATCGGGTGGGGGTGGCGTTCGTCGGCGGGCAAAACCCCGCACGTCCAGGCGATATCATCATCGCGCACAAACTGGTACCGCTGGCCGGTGCGGGTCACATAGCGGTGACAGGACACCTGGCCGCCGGAGGTCAACGTGGGGATATCGCCTGCGGCCACCCCCCCGCTGTGGTGCATGACCACAAAGACGACATCGCGGGGATAGCTTTTGCCCCAGGGGGTAAAACCGACGGCGGGAATCCAGGTATCGGCCATCAGGGTCTCCTTCGGTGCGGTGGTGCTGGTGGGGGCCGCGAAGAGGGGTAACGTTCGCGGCCCATTATACCCCATGCCGCGGGGGAATACAATAGTTGCCCGGCCCGCTCAGAACCTGGGGCGCATAACTACTGTCCGGTAGAGCGTGTTACAATGAGGGGGGCCGGGCAGGCATCCAGCACAGGGACCAGTGGGTAAAAAGATATGGACCCCGTAACCTTTCGCTAAATCTCGCCATGCGTTAGTCTTAAAGAACGGTACCGGAGCAAAAACTGCCGGATGGGGAGCATGGGGCCAGACCGCCAGGTCTACGCTGGCCTACCCCTGTCGATTTACCGATCTAACAGGAGATTCAGGGCATAGGGGATCATCCGACCCTTGCTACCCGTGAATCTTCGCCCAGTGATAGGGGAGTAGAAGATGCCTGGCTGCCAGCAATGTAGCGCCCGATCCGCGCCGCCGGACGAAGAAGGAACCCTCTATATCGCCGCACCGGTGGAACATGTGCAACTGCACCTGCACCACCTGTTGACCCAGGCGGCGATCCCGTTTACCGAGCCGCAACCGCTGGTGACCGCGATCCTGTTGCCCCCCGATGGCCTGCGCCAGGTGGGCGGGGCATTGACCGCCGGGATGAGTCCCCTGGCGCTGGCCGACATGCAGGCGCTGGTGCTGGCGACCGGTCAGGCCCCCACCATCGGTGATCTGTTGCGGACGCAGTCCCTGCTAGCACTGGTCGCGCAGGTTCGCAGTGCCTGGGTGCGGGACCTGTTGCGCGAGGGGCGGCTGGTGACCCACTTCCAGCCTATCGTCCCCAGCGCCGCCCCCGGCGAACTCTTCGGCTATGAATGCCTGATGCGGGGGTTGGGCACCGACGGCGAGCTGATTGCACCGGGGCGCATCATCGAGGCGGCGCGCGCCGCGGGGCTGCTGTTCCAACTGGACCAGCAGGCTCGGCTGGCGGCCATCGCCGGAGCGGTAGCCCACAAGCTGCGCACCAAAATCTTCATCAACTTCAATCCCACCGCCATCTACAATCCCGCCTACTGCCTGCGCCGCACGGTCAACGCGATCCAGGCCGCGCAGATCGCCCCCGAACAGGTGGTGTTTGAGGTGGTGGAGAGCGACGCC
>JBBSEL010000726.1:0-3326 GCA_038239755.1 Chloroflexia bacterium
ACGTTCTATCTCTATATCGAGCGTATCGCCAGCCGGGGGATCATCGGTGGCTATCCCTGTGGCGGGGCGGGCGAACCCTGCGTGGCCCCGGACAACCGGCCCTACTTCCGCCCCAACAACTCGGCGACCCGCGGGCAGATCAGCAAGATCGCGGCGAATACCTTTTTCCCTGATTGTCAGACCCCGCTTGCGCTAGCCGCCCCGCGTCGTTAAATACGATGCCCGGCTCCCTGCTGATGTTCTTTCAGCGGGGAGCCGGGCATCTTTCTTTTGCTCGTTGTGCGCGCCTTACTGGCCCATCTGCTGGTCGAAGAAGCGATAGACCCGCGCCATATAAGCTGCCGGGTTGGTGCTGTAGGTCTTGACGTGCTTCGCCCCCGGCACCAGCACCAGATCGCTGTTCGGGTTGGCGCTGGCGGCGCGCAGTTCGATGGCCTGGCTAGGGAAGATGAAATCGTCGGCGGTGCCGTGGAAGAAGAGGAAGGCCCGTTGGGGCTGTGCCCTCACGCTGTCCACCGGGCGCAGGTCGGCGTTCATCTGGAACAGGGGGCCGAACCACAGGATCGGAGTGGTGTAGAAGGCGGGCAGCGGCATTTCGTGCGGCAGCTTGTATTCCAGCACCGGGCGCAATTCGGCAAAGGCGCTGTCGATCACCAGCGCGCCCACATCCGCCATCTGCGGCGAGGCCAGCAGGGTCGAGGCCGCGCCCATGCTGTCGCCGAGGACAGCCATGTGCGCGGGGGCGAACGGCGTGCCGCCGCCGTCTTTGCGCATGAAGTCGTAGGCCCCCAGCAGGTCTAAATATTCGCGGTTGCCGATGGTGAAGCGGGTGCCTTCGCTCTCGCCGCAGGCGCGCAGGTCGAACATCAGCACCGCATAGCCATGCTGCACCAGGTCGTGGGCCACCTTGTCGCTGCTATAGTTCGCGTCGATTCGATTCTGCTTCAGGCCATGCACCATGATCACGCTGCGCCCGTTCGCCGTGTCGGGGCGGAACAACCAGCCTTTCAGCCGCAGTCCGTCGGCCCGGCTCATAAAGCTGACATCGCTCTTGTGCGTACCAATGGTAGCGGCCAGTTCGGTTTTCAGCGGCGTGCTGTCTACCTGGGTGAGTTTGTTGGCGATATACACACTGGGGACCACGATTGCCAGCACCACCAGCGTCAGCAGCAGGAGTGCCGCAATTGCGACTCGTCGTAGCCATCCGGAGCGCACCGGCTTGACCATAGATAAGGTGGGATAAACGCTCATGCTATCTTCCTTGTTGTGGAGTGGGGGATGCTTCGAGCTTATGCTGCCCATAGCATATGAAGCGCCCGGTGGAACATCTCTCCCTCTCTAGTATAGCCACTGTTTATGGCTAGTGCAACACCCTGTAGGCTCCTCGATCCTACCTACAGGAACCCCGCGCTGCTGTCGGGGTGGCGGCGCATCATCTTTTTGCGTGTTTGGCCCGCCGGATGGTATAATAGCGTGATAGCCCCCGGCCCGGGCCGGAATTTTTGCCATCGAGCAGCGCATGAAAATTGTTACTGTGGTAGGGGCGCGCCCTCAGTTCATCAAAGCTGCCCCCTTGAGCCGCGCCCTGCGGCGTCACCCTGCTACCCATGAATTCCTCCTCCATACCGGCCAGCACTACGACGACGCGATGTCGGCGGTCTTCTTCCGCGAACTGGCCCTGCCTACGCCCGACCTGAATCTGGGGGTAGGGTCGGGGTCGCACGCGGCGCAGACGGCGCAAATGTTGGGGGGGATCGAGGCGGTGTTGCTGGAACAGCGGCCCGACGGCCTGTTGATCTACGGCGACACGAATTCGACCCTGGCCGGGGCATTGGCCGCCTCCAAGTTACATATCCCGGTAGCTCCTGTGGAGGCGGGGCTGCGGAGCTATGACCGCCGGATGCCGGAGGAGATCAACCGGGTGGTAGCCGACCAACTCGCCACGCTCTTGTTCTGCCCAACCGAGGGGGCGCGGGCCAACCTCGCCGGGGAAGGGATCATGGCGGGGGTCCATGTGGTCGGGGACGTGATGTATGATGCGTTGCAGGGGAACCTGGCGCTGGCCGAGGGCCGACCCGCGCCGCCCGCCATCCGCGATCTGCCCGGCAAGGGCTATCTGCTGGTCACCGCCCACCGCGCAGCGAACACCGACGACCCGGCCCGGCTGCGCGACATTGTGACCGCGCTCAACGCCCTGGACGAGCCGGTGATCTTCCCGGTCCACCCCCGCACGCGGGCGGCCTTGGCAGCGGCGGGGCTGGTCCTGCGGCCCCATGTGCGGGCGATAGACCCGGTCGGCCCGCTCGATATGCTGCGGCTGGAGCAGGCGGCGCGGCTGATCCTGACCGATTCGGGCGGGGTGCAGAAAGAAGCCTACTGGCTGGCCGTGCCCTGCCTGACCCTGCGCGACGAAACCGAATGGGTCGAAACGGTAGTTGAGGGCTGGAACGTGCTGGTCGGCACCGACCCGGCGCGGATCACCGCCGCCGTCGCCACCTTCGACCCATCCGGCACCCCGCCGCCGCTCTACGGCACGGGCCACGCGGCGGAGGCGATTGCTACGATTTTGGAAGAGACGTGGGGGCTTTAGGATTTTAGATTTTAGAGTACGGGTTTTGCGCTGAACAGTCCAAAATCCAAAATTAATGAGGGGAACCATGTCACTAGGAGAAGGAACCCGCGTCCACGCCACCGCTGAGGTGGCCGACAGCGCGGAGATCGGGCCGAATTGCCAGATCTGGCACCAGGCGCAGGTGCGGGAACGGGCCACGCTGGGGGCCAACTGCATCGTCGGCAAGGGCGTATATATCGATTTCGACGTGCAGATCGGCGCGAACGTGAAGATCCAGAACCGCAGCAGCGTCTATCATGGCACAACGCTGGAGGATGGCGTGTTCGTCGGCCCGCACGTCATCTTCACCAACGACAAGCTGCCCCGCGCGATCAACCCCGACGGCACGCGCAAGAGCGACGATGACTGGGTGGTCGGACCGATCCGGGTGCAGTACGGCGCGTCGCTGGGCGCGGGGGCGATCATCCTGCCGGGCGTCACCATCGGGCGGTGGGCGCTGGTCGGGTCGGGCGCGGTTGTCACTCGTGATGTGCCCGACCACGCCATCGTCGTCGGCAACCCGGCGCGGCTGGTGGGCTACGCCTGCTCCTGCGGCCATCGCCTGGCCGATGTGGGCAGCACCCCCGGCAGCCGCCTGCTGATCTGTCCGCACTGTGGGCGCGAAGTGAATCTGGAAGTTGGGAGTGGCGACGCGGGGGATATCGAGTCTTTACTAACCCCCAACCCCTAATCCCCCCCGAAAAGGAGCAACCAT
>JBBSEL010000727.1:0-3325 GCA_038239755.1 Chloroflexia bacterium
CATCACCGAGGGCGCGCCCGCCGTGGAACGCTACCTGCGCTTCCTCTCGCGGGGCAGCAGTGCCTACTCGATTGACCTCCTGCGCGATGCCGGGGTAGATATGACCTCCCCGGAGCCGGTCTCGCAGGCGCTGGGGGTCTTCGGCTCCCTGCTCGACGAGATGGAAGGGCTGCTCGTCCAGACAGGCCGCCTCACACCGGAAGCAGTGGGCAGTAAGCCGTAGGCAGCGGGCAGTAGGCAGCACAAAGAAAAAGAGCGGGGGTGGCCGATCGGCCACCCCCGTTTTATGTGCAGCCCTGCGCCCTTGTACCCAGGCATGCCGGTAGTCGTAGCGTGCAACACCCTGCCCCAGGTGCAGCGATGGTCCTAGCCCGGTGCGTTGCTCACTGCCCGATCGTCTCCCAATTTTATACTATGGGTTAGTAATTTAGTACCATAGCCCTTATCCATAAGTCTCTAAATCGATCAATTACGATTTGTTGTTAGTATAATAAGGAAACGGGCAAACGTGAGATTATTTGCCCCCTCACAGGTGGTGGTAACAGCCGCCTGTTGATCTACACCGGCCTTGCTGACGTGGAATGGCCGGTGGCTGACGAGCTTATTCTGGCCGGGTAGGATGCCCGCAAGAGGAGAACAATAATGCCTGATTGGTCGGTGGGTAGTTCCAGTGGGGGTATGGTGGGGGCGGCGAACCCATATCTATTTGGCGATGCCGAAGTAGATCGCGTCCGCCTCGAAACGCAATCGATGCTGTTCAGCAATTACTTGCGGAGCCAAGCTCCACAATTCGCCGGGGCACGGGTGCACCGCATCCTCGATCTCGGCTGTGGCGCGGGGCAACTGACCACGACCTTGGCCCAGGTCTATCCCGCTGCCCAGGTCATCGGCGTGGACAACGATCCTCGGGCGATCACGAAAGCGCGCAGCCGCGCCCAGGAAAGCAAACGCAACAACGTTGAGTTTGTGGTCGGGGATATTGAGGTGGGGTTACCCAGCGGGCCGTTCGATCTGATCTATGCCTCGCTCGTGCTGCTGCATATCCGCGACTATGCACGGGTGGTGCAGGCGGCGTATGCGGCCCTGACCCCCGGTGGACTGTTGTGGGTCAAGGACCTGCATCCGGCCATCGAAACCGCGCTGCCCCATCCCTCCTACCAGCGCGCCATGAGCCTGACCTACGCGACGTTGCAAGCCATCGGTGCCCATCCCTACCTGGGCACCGAATTGCCCAGCCGCCTCCAGGAGATTGGCTTTCATCCGCCCCAGGTGGAAATCGAGACCTACCCGTTGGGGGGGACCACAGCCCGCGGCCATGCCGCGCTCGGCATTCTCCTGGGCGCGATCTATAATGCGCGCCAGTTGGTGAGCCGAATGCAGGGCGTGCCGGAAAGCGAGATCGTTCGTATGTATATCGACATCGGAGAGTTCGCCCGGGGTAATGTGCTGCCCGTTGGCACCTTGCAGCTCAGCAATATCCTGGCGCGCCGTCCGACAGCCTGACCAGACCGAGCGCTCCCTGCGCTATAGAGAAAGGATCGATTATGATGACCGCGGCAGATGCGGCCAATACCCTGAGCGTTCCCGGCTTCACGATGCATGTGATCCTGGAAGCGGCCCGCACAACCTCGGGGCGGCAATATGGACATGTGCTCCAACGCGCCGGCCTGAGCCGGTTCCTTGACCACAGCCCCCCACCGACCAATGAACTGGTGGCGACCCCGCTCGAAATGAAGATGCTGTTCACCCAGTTCTATGAAGTCCTCGGCGGATCGATAACGCGGCTCGCCTTTCGCACCTGGGGCCGCGAAATCGCGAACTATGTGGTGGCCCCGCAGCCCTGGGGCGACCGCTTGCGGGCCGATATCCTGAGCCGGCCCGCCGAGCAGCAGTTGGACGCGCTGGTCTATGCGATTGGCGAGTTGGGCAATGCCTACTGGTCGCCGACCCAGATGAGCGAAACAGACGAGGCCTGGCACATGACCCTCACCCCGTGTATGATCTGCATCGGGATCTGCGAACTGGTTGAGGCGCTGCCTGCGGCCCAACGGCCCACCACCGCCCTCTGCACGAACCTGGAAGGGGCCATCACGGCTATCGTCTATCAGGTGCTCAAGCGGCGGGTCACGGTCACCGAAATCGCCTGTGCCGCCACCGGGGCACCGCACTGCCAGTACGCGATCTACAAACCGCATGGACTTGTTTACTAACCTCTCCTACTAACCTTTCCGGCCCGGCAGGGTTTCTACTCTGCCGGGCGGGCAGCCGCTGCCCGCCCAGTCAGGGTCGCCGCCAGACATAGCGTTCGCCGGGGACGTTGCCTACCTCGACCCGCCAGGGAGTGAAGCGCAGCACGCCGCAGCCGGGGTCGTCCACGCCCTGGAAGATGGTGGCGAAGTCGTAGCCCAGCGGCGGCGGGGCGGCTTTGAACAGGTCCCAGACCCGTTGCTTCTCGGCCAGATCCTCGATCCACTCGGCCACGCAATCGGCATAGACCGGCTTGGTGATGTCCATCACATAGGCCACCGAGACATTGGGGTTGTGTTCCAGGTGCCGGGTTTTGAGCGTCTGGCGGCGGGTAATGACCCAGCCGTGCGGCGTGGCCCCGCCCTCCCAGAACGGGTGCCAGATGCGCGAGCGGGGGCGACCTTGCGTGTCCACCGTGGCGACGTTGCACCAGACCAGGCTATGCACCCGCTGGATAAATTCCTCCTCAATCTCGGCAAACGCGGCGACTTCCACCACTATCTCTCCTCTCTGTTTGGCATCATAGTTATCAGTTTTCAGTTTTTAGTGTCCCTAACCCAGCACTTCGCGCACCGCTGCCCACACTTCGTCCACGGTGACGGAGGTGTGATACGACTGGGTGGCGAGGGTGGCGGCGATGACGGTGAGATCGCCCCCGGTATCGGTGCCGCCGATGGCCCGGCTGCGCCCGGTGGGGTCCCAGGGGCCGTAGCGGCGGGGGTCGGTGGGACCGAACGCGGCGACGACCGGGGTGCCCACCGCCACCGCTAGGTGCATCGCCCCCGTATCAGGACCCAGGAACAGGCGGCAGCGGGCGATCAGCGCCCCCAGCGTGTCCCAATCGGTGCGGCCCACCAGGTCATGGGTACGGGCCTGCAGGGCGGGGGGCAGCGCGTCCCGGATCGCCTGCGCGCTCGCTGTGTCCGCCGGTCCGCCGAGCAAGAGGACCTGCGCCCCTGGTTCCGCCGCGCCCAGCCGGGCCAGCACTTCGGACCAGCGTGCCGGTTACCAGCTTTTGGCGGGCAGGCGCATCCCGGGATTGGCCCCGCCGCCGAAGTGCAACGCAATGGGGGTTTGG
>JBBSEL010000728.1:0-3322 GCA_038239755.1 Chloroflexia bacterium
ACCGTCCGGGTCCGGGGGCGACAGGGGCAGGGCGAACGGGTCGGCCAGGGGGCGCGCCGTGGACCGGCTGACCGCCCGCAGCCGTTGCGACGCCCCGGCGGCAGACCCCGGCCCCGCGTGGGCAGCAGGTCGCCCGAAAAGACGCCACCAGAAGATCAACAACCCGATAATCCCGGCGACCGAGGTCACCGAGAGCAGATAATAGAGGGTGCCGCCCAGCCAACTGGCCCCCACCCCCCCCGCCACGGTCAGGATCAGCGCCATCCCGGCGCGCAGCACCCGGCGCACCCCGGCACGCGCGCCCGGGCGGGCTGGGGCCGCGACGGACGGGGCGACGAGACGCAATGGGGCGGGGGGTGGGACGGGACCATCTACCGCTACCGGCGGGGTGGATGCCACAGCGGGCGGATCTTCCGGCGGCGGGCGATCCTTGATCGCCCGCAAGTGAGGGGCGGCACGCTCCCCCACAGTGAGCGGGATCGGAGGCTGGGCCACCAATTCATCGGGCAGCGGCAGGTGCCAGGAGGCATCGGCGGGCAACCGCAGGGCCGCGCTATAGGCTGCGGGCCAGTTGTAGGCCCGCGCTGCGGCGGGGGCCAGCACAGCATGGCAGCGCACCACCAGCGCCGCCAGCGGCACCGTTCCCCCCTCGACCGCCGCCATAAGCACCAGCGTATCGGCCAGGTCCTGCGCCGAGATAGTGGGGCGGCTCTGGACCAGGCCCAGCAGGCAGCGCCGGATCAGCCGCTTGGTCAGCCGCTCTTGCACAGCGCGGGTCAGGATCAGGAGCATATCGCCGGTTTCGAGGGCGATTGGGGCGTAAAAGGTGGGGGCCAGCGAAGTCCGCAACGGGGCCGGCCCGGCCAGATCGAGAGTCGCCCATTGCCCCCGCGCCGCCCGCAGCACATAGACGCACACCGCACCCCGCGCCGCGACCCAAACCTGGCGATCTTGCAACGCCGCATAGGCGAAGGCGAGATCGGGCGCACCGATGCGGTGGGTCAAGGCGGCCATATGGCGCAAGGTGCCCCCTACGGCGCTGCGCAACGCCTGGTCGGCGTGCTGGCCGAGCGAGGCATGATAGGCCCGGACGAATTCGGCGGCGGCCAGCACGGCGGCGGACTGATCCGCCAGCACCCCGGCCCCGGCAGTCGTGAGGGCCAGCAGCGATCCGCGTTCGATGCCTGCTGCGGTGCCCGGCAAATAGGCCAGAATAGCACTCTCCGGGGTCCCCTCCTCCGGGGGATGGTGGGCCACACCGGCGCGCAGCAAGCATGCCGCCGCAGACGTGTGGCCGAGTGGATCCGAATCGAGCACCTGCAAGGCACTCGTACCAACGGCTCGGTAATCCATAATAGCCCCCTATTCAATTGAAGATGTGCTTAGCTTCCTGATCCGGCGTAACTTGATATAGAAGCCAAGATGGTCCCTTCGCTAGAAGTGCGCTCCTTAACGCTCCAGCGAACTATAGCGAACCCTGGTTCATGCCAGAATGAACTAATAAAGCACCCATCGCCAATGCGTAGGGAATGTGTAGGGTCTGTAGAGGCTGCATGGGTATGATCATTATAGCTGCCTGAGAGGGATTTGTCAACTAGTGTTGGGATTTGTCAACTATTAGGGACTTTAGTCCCTAATATTAGGGACATATGGCCTTCATTGGTTAAAGATCGTAGCAGCGGATTTTTCCTGCGCCCATTCGGGGATGGCCCACCGGGCCTGCTGCCGGTTCGAGAGAAAAGAATTTTCCCCAGGCAAAAGGTATAACTATCCCACTTCCATTCCAGACCAATGTATGTTAATATAAACGCTGTGGACGGCACAGTCCTCTTCCACCGGTTCTAAGCAGCGGGGTGGCAGAGGGTCCCCTCGCCCATCCCTAATACACGCCGTGGCGGCCCACGGTAGCGGCGTAGAGTGCATTTCTTCACAATTGAGAGGAGAGCAGGATGCCTAAAAGTAAGTTGTTCACCATTGCCAGCCTGATCACGTTGCTGGCCGTCGTGGCAGCAGCGGCGATCGCCATCGGGCGACCCGCCGTCGTCGCCACCACCAGCACCGATCCCGATATGATGGTGCCTTCGACCAACATGCCCCTGTCGGCCAGTTGGAAGGCCCAGCCTGTCGCGGGCGCGCCGGTCAGTTTGCCGTGGACGAACAGCCGCGTCAATACGGACAACACCACCGAAGCCCAGAACGAGCCGTCGGTGGCCGTCGATCCGCAGAACCCGAACCACCTCGTGGTTGGGGCCAACAGCTGGCAGGCGGGCACCGGCCAGTTCGAAGTCTATGCGTATGTTTCGTTTAACGGCGGCCAGATCTGGACTTCTTCGCAGCCCTACATCAACCACAACACCAGTCTCCTGAACGCCGCCGACCCGACGGTCGCCTTCGGTGCCGATGGCACACTCTACATGGCGTTCGTCGCCTTCGCCCCCGCTGATGGGGCCGTGGCCCTCAGCCGCTCCACCGATGGTGGCCTGACCTGGGCCAACCAGAGCTGGGCCAGCAGCTTCACCGGCGGTGCCGCCGACAAGCCGACCCTTGCGGTCGGGGGCAACACCGTCTATGCGCTGTGGCAGGGCACCTCGCTCTACGCCCGCGCGTCGGCGGACAAGGGCAGCACCTGGGGCACCATCCGCACCATCGAAACCAACGGGCGCAACGCCGCCGCGCTGGTGGACCACAGCGGCGCGCTGACCGTCTTCTACAACGCGGGTAGCTACCTGCGCGTGGCCCGCGACAGCCGCAGCGGCTTTACCGTCAACACCGTCGCCAAGACCACCGCCCTCCAGGCCCGCCCGACCCACTACCGCGCCAGCAACTATCCCACCGCCGGGATCGCGCCGGACGGCACGCTCTACGTCGCCTGGGCTGATGGCCGCAACACGGGCCACGGCAACGATATCATGATCAGCCGCTCGCTCAACAACGGGGCCAACTGGAGCAATGCCAGCGTCGTGAACAGCGATGCGAGCAGCGCCGATCAGCTGATGCCCGCCCTGACTGTGGACTCCCGTGGCGTCGTCAGCGCCGCCTGGCTGGATACCCGCAACGACCCGAACAACTACAACTACGATGTCTACATGGCGCGGGCGAGCAACGGCGTGAACTTCGGCGTCAACACCCGCGTCAGCAACGTGTCCTCCAACCCGGACAACGACCCGCGCACGCAAGGCAGCCTGATCGGCGACTACTTCGCCATGGCCGCCAGCAACGGGACGCTCTACCCGGTGTGGACCGACACGCGCAACAACAACGAAGATATCTACATGGCGCCCGTCGCGCTGCCCACCACCAAGTAACACCCCTTTCTGCTCCC
>JBBSEL010000729.1:0-3319 GCA_038239755.1 Chloroflexia bacterium
CCCTCGACCCTATCACTGATCTTCAATATGTTCCGCGACCCCCGGCAGCGGTCGGTCGCCGTGGGCATATGGATTTCGGCCTTCTCGACGGGCGGGGCGATTGGCCCGGTGCTGGGCGGGGCGCTGCTGGAATATTTCTGGTGGGGATCGGTCTTCCTGCTGGCGCTGCCGGTGATGGCACTGCTGCTCGTGCTTGGCCCCCGGCTGCTGCCCGAATTCCGCAACCCCGACGCGGGGCGGCTGGACCTGATCAGCGCGGCCATGTCGCTGGTGACCCTGCTGGCGCTGATCTACGGCCTCAAGGAGACGGCCCAGGCCGGGCGGTTTGAAGGGATCCCGACGGTGGCGATCCTGGGTGGGCTGCTTGTCGGCGGCTTGTTCCTGCGGCGGCAACACCACCTGGCCGATCCGATGATCGACCTGCACCTCTTCCGCATCCCCACGTTCAACGTCTCGCTGGTGACGAACTTGCTGGCCGTGTTTGTGGCGAGTGGCTACTTCCTTTTCATCGCGCAGTATCTCCAACTGGTGCTGGGGTTGTCGCCTTTGCAGGCGGGCTTGTGGTCGCTGCCCTCTGCCGCCGGGTTCATCATCGGCTCCAACCTGGCCCCGCGCATCGTCCACCGGGCGCGCCCGGCCTATATCATCGGGGCCTCCCTGGCGCTGGCGGCCATCGGCCTGCTGACCCTCACCCAGGTGAATGGCGCGACCGGCCTGGAGATCGTCGTGATCGCCTCGGTCCTCGTCTCGCTGGCCTTGTCGCCGGTCTTCACCCTGACCACCGAATTGATCGTCGGTAGCGCGCCGCCCGAACGCGCCGGGGCCGCCTCTGGCATCTCGGAAACCGCCGCCGAACTGGGCGGCGCGCTGGGTATCGCCATCCTGGGCAGCCTGGGCATGGCGATGTACCGGGGCGCGTTGGACACGACCCTCCCGGCGGGCGTGCCCGCCCAGGCGGCAGAGATCGCCCGCAGCACGCTAGGCGGGGCCGTCAGCGTCGCCGCGCAGCTTCCCGGCCCGCTCGGCGTGGCCCTGCTCGACAGCGCCCGCGCCGCGTTCGTCCAGGGGTTGCAATTAGCCGCGCTGATCAGCGCCGGGGTGGCAATCGGCGCGGCGCTGTTGGCCCTGATTCTGCTCCGTCATGTTCCGGCGACTACGGAGGCCGATCAGGAGCCAGCGCTGGTAGTGGGGGTTCCCGCCCCGGTTGAGCGGGCTGCGCATGTCGCAGATTGTGTAGCGTGAAGGGCCGAACGGCCAAGGCTATAAAGTGAAAGCATGAAAGGAGCATAACGATGGCAACGCACGAACCAACCGCAGAAGTGCTGCCCAATGTCATAAAGGAGACCACGACCGTCCCGTTGGCTGACGTACTGGGGCGGGAGCGCCTGGAAGGCGACCGGAGCTACTGGCTGACCACGGTGCGGCCCGACGGGCGACCCCATGTGGTGCCGGTAGGCGCGGTCTGGCACGAGGGGGCCTGGTATTTCACCACCGGGCAGGGCACGCGCAAAGAGAAAAACCTGATGGATAACACGCATTGTGCCATCGCCTTCTCGGTGCAGGGGTTTGATTTGGTATTTGAGGGCACGGCGGCGAAGGTGACGGATGCCACGAAGATCCAACAACTGGCCGAGGCCTATGCCGCCCAGGGCTGGCCGGCCACCGCAGGCGAGGGGGTCTTGGAGGCCCCGTTCAGCGCGCCGACCACCGGCCCCGGCCCCTACACGCTGTACGAAGTGACCCCCACCACCGGCTATGCCTTCGGCACGACCGAGGAGACGGTCAACCAGGCGACCCGCTACCGCTTTTAGCGACGGGCTGCGTACACAGGAAGGAGAACCTATGCTGCTCAAGGACAAGATCGCCGTCATCTACGGGGCCGGTGGGAGCATCGGGAGCCGGGTGGCTCAGGCGTTTGCGCGGGATGGCGCGCACGTCTTCCTGACAGGGCGCACGCGGCCCCCGCTCGAAGCCGTGGCGGCGGAGATCATGGCTGCGGGGGGGACCGCCGAAGTCGCCCCTGTTGATGCCCTCGATTCCCAGGCCATCGAGCAACATCTTGCAGCGGTCGTCGTACAGGCCGGGCGGATCGATATTTCCTTCAACGCGATCTGGATTCGTGGCGACTTGCAAGGCACCCCGCTGCTCCAGATGCCCAGCGAGAACTTTACGCTGCCCGTCCTGACCAGCGTGACGACGCACTTCCTGACCGCGACGGCAGCGGCCCGGTATATGGTGCGCCGGAACGCCGGGGTCATCCTCACCCTCTCGTCGTCCTCGTCGGTCCTGTCGGGGCGCGACCGCCGCTTCCATCTGACGGGCGGCTTCAGCACCGCCTGCGCCGCCATCGAATGCTTCTCGCGCAGCCTGGCGGGCGAGGTCGGGCCACATGGGGTCCGTGTCGTCTGCCTGCGCCCTGATGCCCTGCCGGAGACGTGGTCCACCGATCCGACCGAAGTGCGGGCGTACATGGAAAACGGGACCGCCCTGGGACGGCTGCCCACCCTGAATGAGGTGGCGAATACGGCGGTGTTCATGGCCTCAGATCGGGCCAGCGCGATGACCGGCATCATCGCCAACCTGACCTGCGGCTCGATCATGGACTAGATCGGCACCCGATGCCGGGTGGTGATAGGAGCGAGACAATGGCGAAACAAGACCCGCAAGCGACGCTAGAGCCGCAATTCAGCAGCGAGGGCGCGACCCCCATTCCCTGGGCGACGGCCCACACCCAACTGGAACAGGCGGCGGTCTACTGGTTGACGACGGTGCGGCCCGAAGGGCGGCCCCACATCACCTCGCTGATTGCCGTGTGGGTGGACGGGGCGCTATACTTCTGCACCGGCGCGGAAGAGCGCAAAGCGCAGAACCTGCGGCACAACCCGCAGGTCGCCCTCACCACCGGCTGTAACGTCATGGAAGGGATGGATCTGGTGGTGGAGGGCACAGCGGCCCCGGTGAGCGACAATGCCAAACTCCAGCGCGTGGCCGCGCAGTACCTGGCGAAGTACCCCGACTGGCACTTCGAGGTGCGCGACGGGGCCTTCTATGGCGACGGCGGGCGGGCGCTGGTCTACGAAGTCGCGCCGACGACCATCTTCGCCTTCGGCAAGGGCGACCCGTTCAGCCAGACCCGCTATCGCTTCTATCGTATTACAGATAAAGATTCAGAAATCGCCTAGTAGTCAGCCACAGGGATTATGATGAATGGGGCGCATCCTCCTCCTCAGTGGATAAGGCGGGATATAAGCCTTGCAGTTTCGTCCGGGCCTCGTTCGTGGTGAACCGCCAATGCACCGTGGCCTGGCGGTCATTGCGC
>JBBSEL010000730.1:0-3313 GCA_038239755.1 Chloroflexia bacterium
ACAAGCAGGCTGCCTTTGTCGCCGCCAACCCCAACGCCACCTTCACCACGGCGACCACCCGCCGCCGCGGCACGCGCTCCGGTAACACGCGGCGCAAATAATCCCCCGCTGACGGGACGAAGGGGCCGGAGCGAATGGCGCAAGATCCGATCTAGCGCCGTCCTCCGGCCTCGTCGCGCCTGCTCATCTCCAGCACCAGCAACTCTAGCGCCGTTTCCCCCCCGCCGCTGGTCGTTTTGATCTCCTGGTCCACCGCCAGCAACCGCCGGTGCATATCGCGCAACCGCTCCGGCGTATAGAGGCGCAGACTTTCTTGCGTCTGGCGCACGGCGAAATCGGCCATCCCCAGCCGCCCGGCGATGGCCGCAGGCGATAGTCGCTGGGCAGCGAGCGCCTGCACCTGCAACAGGTTCCGCACCTGCCAGCCGATCATGCCGACGATGGCATAGGTCTTCTGGCCGTCGCGCAAGAGCTGGCGCAAGAGGCCCAGTGCCCGCGCCGCATCCCCTCGTCCTGTGGCCTTCACCAGCTCGAACGCTGCCGCCTGGGTCAATTCGGGGGTCAGCAGGCGCACCGTCGCCTCGGTGATCTGGCCGCCGGGGCCGACATAGGTCGCCAGCTTGTCCAGTTCTTCGGCCAGCACCTCCGGCTCCTCGCCCACATAGGTCGCCAGCATCCGGGGCACGTCGCCCGCGATCAGCGCGCCGCGCTCCCGCGCCTCGTCGCTGATCCACCGTTCCAGGGCCAGTCCCCGTGGCGGCTTGAACTCCTCCACCGTGCCGCGCTTCTTCGCCGCCGCCAGCAGGGGGTTGCTCGCCCGCACTTCCCCGCGCTCCCACAGGATCAACACCGTCTCGTCTTGCACCTGCGGGATCACCGCCGCGAACCGCATCACTAACCGCTCCTGCACGCTGCCGCTGGCTGCTTTGCCGCGTTTGCCGCCTTTGGCCGGTTCGGGAGTCGGTTCGGGGGCGGCTTCTTCTTCGCCGGTGTCCGAGGATTCGTCGGGGGATTCGTCGGCGCTCTCTTTGGCGGCGCGACCCCGGCGGGCGCTCTCGAAGCGCAGCATCAGGTCGTCCACCACCACCACGCGCCGCCCGCCGAAAAACGAAATCGCGTTGCAGGCGGTATGGAGTTCGTCGGGCGTGCAGCGGCTACCGTCCAGGCGGCTCAACGCCATATCGTCGGCTCCGTCAGGTGCATATTCCCGCAGCAGCACATCCCGCCGCTGCCGCACCGCCAACCGGTCGGCTCCATAGAGAGCGAAGATCATGGGCGGCTCGGTGTGGTGTCTTGAAAATAAATGATCACATCAAACTTCTGCGGTAGGCTGGTCAGAGTATATGAATACTCAGGGTGGCTGTCGTCGTAGGCAGCAGTGATCCGCCGGAAGCGGCGTGGGCCAGGCAGCCATTCAGTCGCCGGGCTGTCGGTTGGTACGCCGCGCAGATCGAGGATCAGGCGGGGCAGCCCCGCGCTATGCAAGTAGGACTCATAGCTGCCTGCGGGTGGGGTGTCGGCCTGATGGACGGCCAACGGGCCGATGGACGATTCGCCCGACAATGTATAGGCATTAAACGATCCGCTGTAGAAATCCGTGCCGAGTACCACCATTGCCGTGCCGAACTGGCTCCGCAAGTCCTGCCCCATACTTTGAATCTCGCCGTTCGGAGCAGTGCCGACATGTTCGTTGTGCGCCCAGAGTACGATCTTCGCGTTGGGTCCCCCCTGCTGGAGCAGCCAAGCCACATTCTCGGCCATGTAGTGATCCCGAGCCGTCGAACTCTGGATCGGGTCCTGGGTGGTGAAAGCATCCTCGGCCTGCACCACAATGCGCGCGCTGTGCAGCGCCTCGGCGAACGCCTGTGGCGACGATTTGCTCTCGTAGGCCGGGCCTCGGCTGTTCACCATATCGTAGACCTTCTTCACATTATTGTGGCACTCGGCTCGAACCTGCGTGGTGGCGCTCGCATAGTTGTATACGCTGAAATCATAGGGGCGGAAGCAGGTATAAAGCTGCTCGATCTGATCAGCCGCTGGTGCGTCCACATTCCGCACATAGGCCACGACTTTATTTATCTCCCCGCCGGGTGCCTGGATGTCGAACCCCTGGAAACTGACGGTTGGCCCGTTGGTCGCCTGCTTATTGTAGGTGTGCATCCACGCGATCATATCTTGCACTTCTTTGGTATTCCACGGCCACTGCAAATAGCTGCTCGGCGTTCCCTGGCCGGTCTGTACATAGGTATTGAGCGATGCCGCAGTCGGCCCGTTTATCTCCATCGCCAGGGATGAAAAGCCCATCTCCTGCACCAGAAACTCCAGGATGCGGCGCTTCATCGCAAAAAACTCGTGCGTACCGTGCGATGCCTCACCCAACGCCACGATGCGCGCCTGCCCGATGATTTTCTTGAGTGGCTCCAGATCGCTGAAGTCCTCATCCGCTTCGGCGGTGCGGAACGACAACGCCTTCTGGCGGATCCAGTCAGCAATCGCAGGAGAAAGGGGCAGCACTGGCGCTTCTGTGTTGGTGGCCGGGGATGTTGGTGTGGGCGGCAGGAGAGTCGGCCCGCTGGTTGGGGTGGGGAGTGCGCTGGTTGGGCTGATTACTACAGTTTGTTGGATGACTGGCGTAGCCGGGGGCGGTGCCGGGTCGCACGCAGCCACGAACAGGAGCAGGAGCAGGGTTAATCGTCTCATTTCGCCTTGCTGCGTGGGGCCTGAGCCAGCACCCGCCGTCCGGCTTCAACCAGAGTCCCGTCCACGGCGAAGCCCCGCCGGACGAGTGCGCTACGTAGGCCGTGAACCTGCACAAACATGCAGGTGGGTGCCCTTCTTCAGGTTATTGCCTCACCGGTTGCCCGGCGCACGGCAGCCCCATCCGCTACAGGCTCCCTTTTGGAAAATGTCGGCTCACGACTTTATAGTAACGCCCTCGCCCGTCGAGGCTTCGCCTAATTTTACCATAGCCGGGGCGACAGAGTCAAGGATCGATTCAGGCGTAAAGGTTCCTGAAATCAGCGGGCAGCCCGTAGCGTTTCTTTGGCGATCGGCTCAACGACGGCGGGGGTACACTCCGTGACGTGTTCGCTCCTCACCCTAGCGGGGCGGTCCACACCAACCCGCTTAGCAGCGGCTCTGGCCCGCGTGGGAACCGTGTTGCGCCTGCTCTGGTTCTCCTGTATAATGTAGGGGAGAGATGGCCCGGCCATCTCCGGTGCCTGAACAACTCATCACGAGGAGGACGGAAGGTCATGGCGTATGTGATTACGGAGCCGTGCATTAACACCAAGGATGCGTCTTGCGTGGACGT
>JBBSEL010000731.1:0-3309 GCA_038239755.1 Chloroflexia bacterium
ACGACGAATACAAGCCGAAGCTCGAAAGCGCAGCGACCGTCGAGGATGTATACAAGCTGCTGGCCGAGATGATCGACAAGCTGGGTGACCGGCACTCGTCGTTCATGGACCCGCAAGAGGTGGAGCAGGATGACGCGCTGCAACGCGGCGATCTGCAACTCTCCGGCATCGGCGTTTTCTCGCAAGAGATCGCCGACGCGGTACGCCTGGTCTATATCATCCCCGGTGGCCCGGCAGACAAGGCGGGACTGAAGCCGTTCGACATCGTCCGCGCCGTGAACGGCACCCCGCTGACCAACAACACCGATGCCCCCCACCTGATCCGTGGCCCCGCCGGTACGTCGGTGACGCTGACGGTGGAAACGCCGAACAAGGGCACCCGCGACATAACGATCATCCGCGGCACGGTGACGTTCGCCTTCCACGCCAGCGCCCAACGCCTGCCGGGCAGCAACGTGGTCTACCTGAACATCCCCAGCTTCCTGGCCGAAGGCATTTCGGACGAGGTGAAGAGCGAACTCCAGCTCATGTCCGCCGCCGGGCCGATCGACGGGGTGGTCATCGACCTGCGCCAGAACGGCGGCGGGTTCATCTCGGAACTGGCAAACACGCTCAAGCTGTTCCTCGACGGCGGCAACGCGGGCTTTGAAGTTACACGCCAGAGCCGCAGCCCAGAGACGATCCCCGGCGGCCAAACCCTGGCCGCCTACCGCAATAAGCCGGTGATCGTGCTGGTCAGCAACCTGAGCGAAAGCGCCGCCGAGCGGTTCGCCGCCGCCATCCAGATCCGCAAGCGCGGCACCGTGTTGGGCACCACCAGCGCGGGCAACACCGAAACGGTCTACTACCACGACATGCCTTATGGTGCCCGCCTGGGTCTGGCCCAGGCCACCTATTTGCAGCCCGACGGCACGAGCATCGAGGACATCGGAGTTATCCCCGATTACGTGGTGGACGTGGCCTGGTACGAACACGCGCTGGAAGACGACCCCCAGGTGCTGGCCGCCCGCGACCATATCCTGGGTAAATAACCGGATAGTCCGCCCGTCAGCATAAAGGCTGCACCATGCGCCAGCCCCCGCCAGCCGTGACCACGCGGGGGGAGCCGATCAACCCGGCTCCCTCTTTGCCGCTACGCCCCAACAGAGGACGCGTCCGGCTGCGGCTGCTGGGAGGGCTGATCCTGGCGGCGGGCCTGCTGGGCTGCACCGGGAACGCCAGCCCGTCCCCCTCCCCGACCCCGATCACCCTCGCACTGCTGACCCCGCTGACCGGGGCACCGACCCCGGTCGCCACCATCGAAAGCGGGGTCCCGCTGACCATCCAGCAGCGGGTAGCGATCTTCCAGCAGGTGTGGGAGTTGGTCCGCGACAAGTATGTCTATCCCTATTATCACGGGCTGGACTGGCAGGCCATGCACCTGGAGTATTTGCCGAAGATCGAGTTTGAGAATGACAACCACGCCTTCTACGATCTGCTGAAGGAGATGATCGACCGGCTGAACGACCACCATTCGTGGTTTGCCAACCCCGATGACGCCGTCTGGTTGGATACCCATCAGCAGACGAAAGGGAACGATCTCACCGGGGGCGTAGGGCTGTTCGGGGCGATTCTGGACGAGGCGTTCCGGGTCCGCGAGGTGATCCCCGGCAGCCCGGCAGACCAGGCCGGGGTGCGCCGCAGCGACATTCTCCAGGTGGTAGACGACACGCCCATCCTGAGCGAAGGGGACGCCGATTATCTGCTGCGCGGCCTGCCGGGCACCACCACGACTCTGCTGATCCAGACACCGGGCCAGGAGGCCCGCAAGGTGGTCGTGACCCGCGCCGACGTAGAATACACCCTCCAGGCCCAGGCAACGATCTGGCCCGGCACCCATATCGCCTACCTAGACCTGCCGACGTTCAACCAGGACGGCATCGCCGACACAGTAGACGACCAGTTGACGCGCCTGGGGAAAGGGCAGGTGGACGGGCTGATCATCGACCTGCGCGAGAACGGGGGCGGACTGGTGCGCGAGATGAACGCGGCCCTGGCCCTGTTCATCAATGGGGGCCAGATCGGGTATAATGCCCACCGGAGCAGCCGCGCCGAGATCTGGCTGGAAAGCGGCAACACCCTGCCCGCGCTGAAAGGCAAACCAACCGTGATTCTGATCGATCCGCACAGCGAAAGCGCCTCGGAAGTGTTCACCGCCGTCATGCGCTATCGGGGAGCCGGGATCGCGTTGGGCACCCCCAGCGCGGGCAACGTGGAAACCGTCTATCCTCACCCCTTGCCGGGCGGGTCGCGCCTCTATCTGGCCGAGGGCCGCTTCGTCCTGCCCGATGGGTCAAGCATCGAGGATATAGGGGTCCAACCCGACATCGTGCTGGATACGCCCTGGTACGAACACGCCCCGGCGGCGGACCCCCAGGTGCTTGCCGCCATCCAGTATATCCAGCACCACCACTAACCTATGCCCACTGATGATCCCATCCCCAACCAGGGACCCTCCACCCCCGCCCTCGACCGGGCCGATATTGTCGAACTGGCCCAGGTACTGGAGGCGGTGTTGTTCGCCGCGCCGGAACCGCTAACGCTGGAGGCGCTGCGCAAGGGGCTGGGGGCGAACGCGGCCCGGCTCGAAGCCGCTCTCACCCGGCTGACCGCCGACCTCGCGGCAGAGGAACGGGGCATCCGCGTGCAACGGCACGACACGACGGTGCAACTGGTCACCGCGCCCGCGCTGGCCTCCGACCTGGAACGCTTCTTCGGCTACCAGGCCACCCAGCGGCTCTCCCCCGCCGCGCTGGAGACGCTAGCCATCGTGGCCTACCGCCAGCCGGTGACCCGCCCGCAGATCGAGGCGATCCGGGGGGTGGACAGCAACGGGGTGCTCAACACGATCCTGAGCCGGGGGCTGGTGGCCGAGGTGGGCCGCCTGGAAACCGCCGGGCACCCCATCCTCTACGGCACCACCCCCGCCTTCCTCCGCCACTTCGGCCTGACCGACCTGACCGAACTCCCCCCCCTGGCCGAATCCGACCGCGCCCGCCTGCTGGAAGCGTAAACACCCCGCCCAGGCGGACGGCAGACCAAACTCCGGCGGGGGGACAAGACACCGACCCACAGTGCCGATTATGGCACCAGTGTCCTCCGCATCCTGTAGCATAGCCCCGGAGGGGCGACAGATGGTAGCCCACAGTGCCAACTGTTGAAGTAAGCGAACCGAACCCACACCAGCCCCGGAGGGGCGACAGATAGTAGCCCACAGTGCCAACTGTGGGATCAGGTGTCTCAATACACAAGCCCCGGAGGGGCGACAGA
>JBBSEL010000732.1:0-3307 GCA_038239755.1 Chloroflexia bacterium
ACAATGAGGAGGAGGCACGCCCGGCCAGGAGTGCCTCCGGCTGACCTGCGATTCATCTTGAGGAGCTTTATGATCGTCTCTTCTTCCCGCCGCGTGCTAACCGTGAGTGCCCTCGGCGTGTGCCTGCTACTGGCGGCCTGTGGCGGGGTGGTGGGCACGCCCACACCGGTCAGCACCGGGGCTACCACCAGCAGCAGCGGCCTCACCCGCCGCACCCCGGTGACCGTCGCCGACGAGGTCGCCACCCCCGCTCCCGGCGACTGGAGCAGCGCCCAGATCACGGCGGACGCGGCAACGGGTGCCCTCGCCCCCGCCGATGCCCTGCTCTACCACCTCTACGCCGCCTATGCCCCCGACAAGCTCCCCCCGGCGTATGATGCCGCCCGCAACCCGGCCCTGGCGGTGAATAGCCCGGCCAGCGGGGTCCTGACCCGCCAGACTCCGACCCACGCCACGGATAACATCGCCGTGTTCGCCCAACTGCACCGCACCTGGGCAGAGTTGCCCTCCACGGTGCGCGACCAGGCCCGCCCGTTCTTGCAGCGCCCCACTCTGAGCCAGAGCTACTGGTTCCCCCAGGACGACGGTACGCCGGGGACTAAGTTGGCTACCGCCGCGACCAACCCGTTCGCCTCGGTCGATGTGGCCCACACCCCCATCCGGCTGTGGTACACCCGGCGCGGCGGCGATGCGGCCAAGCAACAGGCTACCAAACTGGCCGCCGAGATCGACAGCAGCGGGATGTGGAGCAGGGAAACCCAGGTGATGCTGGGCCACACTCCCTGCTCCGACGCCAACCTGCCCGACAACGGCGGCGACGGGCGGCTGGATGTCTACCTGGTCAAGCCGGGCAGCAAGGTCCACCACGCGGACGGTGGCAACGGCAGCGACACGCTGGACAAAGGCTACCTGGGCCTGACCATCCCCCAGGAAAACGCTAGTGGCTGCCCGTCCAGCGATTTTATCATCATCGACAACACCCAGGAATGGGATGGGCTGCGGACCACGATGGCCCACGAACTGTTCCACGCCTTCCAGGACAGCTTCGCTGCCGTCGCGGATGGGGCCGACTGGTGGGCCGAGGCCACCGCCACCTGGGCCGAAGACCTGGTCTATCCCACGGTGAACTCGGAGCAGGACGAACTGGTCGAAGGCGGCTGGGCCGACAACCACGGCCCGCTGGGACCGCTGGACCTCTTTGACGATGGCGGGCTGGCGCAGTACGCCGCGTATATCTGGCCCTATTACCTGACCCATCGTCCGGGGGGCGACCCGACCCTGATCGGCCAGCTCTACCAGGCTTCCGAGAATAAGCGCCCGATTGACGTAATGCACAACCGGCCCGACTGGGATGTCCGCTTCAAAGAATTCGCCCTGTGGGACTGGAACAAGGACCCGGTGCAGATCTACCGCGACCAGGGCAAGCCGATCGCCCCGCTGACGCAAAGCCCGATCGCGATGGGCTACCGAGGATCGATAGCGGTGGGGCAGAACGCCGCCTCCAACCGAGTCAGCCTGCGCCACGCCTCGATCATCTATTACCAGTTGACGACCGTGGATGATGGTACTAATGGCGCGAATTTCGCCCACCAGCTCAACTTCGATCTGAGCGAATTGCACGGGCAGACGGGCCTGGGCGTGCAGGCGATCCTCACCGTGGGCGACCCGGCGCACCCTACCCGGCGCTATGTGGAGGACTGGAGCGGGAAGAACACGCGGATCTTCTGCCGTGACCGCGCCGCCGAGGATGTGACCGGCGTGGTGCTGGTCGTCACCAACAGCGCGGTGGGCCGGGGCAACAACCTGGATGGGCATATCACGGTGGAGGCCAGCGGCACCGCCTGCCACTAACCGGGCCGAATACCGACGACGCACAAAGGGGCCCCCGGCGAGTAAGATCGCCGGGGGCCCCGCTGTTTGCCCGGAAAGTGCCGCCGCTAGCGGCTCTGCCCGGAGTTGGGATCGATCATCAGGCCCGACTCGTCAATCGCCTCGAAGTCAGAACCGTGGATCTGCTGGAGCGTACGCAGGTCGTCGTTGTTCCAGCGCTCATCTTGCGTGCCACTGAGGAAGATCGAGCTACCGTTGTCGGCCAGGAACATGCCGTAATCCTTCAGCGCCTGGAGGATCACCCGCGCCTGGGTCGGGTAGCCGCTGATGTTGACCCCCGCCTTCAGGCGCAGGCGTAGGCCCATCGGCGGCACGTTGGGGTCGGTGATGCTGCTGGCCTGGTGGCGGGCGGGCCAGAGGTAGGCGTGCTGAGTGGCGTCCACGGTGAAGCGCAGGGCGTGGCGGATCACCCCGCTGGCTACCTCATCGTAGCTTGCCAGGCCCGGCAGGATCGGCAGGCCCGCCGCGTCTGCCGAGGTCCAGGTGTCGGGGCGTAGCGCGTTGGAACCGAGCAACCAATGGGCCCCCGACCCGGCGTGCCAACTGCCGTTCGCGTTGGGGTAGGACGACCACATCTCATAGAGCGTGCAACTCCCCCGCTCGATGACCAGCACATGCCGGTCGTTGGGGCTGGTCGGGCCGCCCTCGATCGGCGCGTTGGTCGGGATCGGGTAGGGACCGGGGTCGCTCTGGCTGGCGATGTCGAAGGTGACCGGCACCAGCGGCTGGTTGCCGGGCACGGTCGTGTAGGGGATGCCGATTGGCCCGCCGTTGTACAGCCCCGACCCGAAATCGGGATGGAGCGGTGACCCCAGGCCCATGCTATTGAGGTAGGCCGCCGAGAGCACATAGGTAGGCTGCGCGGCGATGTTGCGGTTCCAGATGCTGTTGGCCGGGAAGAGCGTGCAAACCCCGTTAGGCGTGGATGTGGGCAGCGCCGTGGGCGTGCGGGTGGGCGTGTTCGTCGCGGTGGGAGTCGGCCCCGGCGTGTAGCAGTTGGGAAAGAAGGCCGAGGCGGCGATCTTGCTCATCTGGCCCCGCGTGGCGTTGTTGTTGGGCCGGTAATAGGGCCGGTTGGCCGGGACGACACACGGTTCGCCCGCCCCGCCGCAGGGGTAGCCGCCGATGAACGCCCGGCTCGACATGCGTTCGATGTAGAGATAGAAGGTGCCGCCAGGGGCCACATCCTGGAACGTCTGTGTCGTCGGTGTCTCGGTCCATCCTGCGGCCCCGGAGACGATCTTGGCAAGCTGTCCCCGCGTGACGTTGTTATTCGGGCGGAAGTAGGGTCGGTTCGTCGGCGCGACACACGGTTCGCCCGCCCCGCCACAGGGATAGCCGCCGATGATGCCCCGCGTGCTCAGCCGCTCCACGTAGACATGGAACGTGCTGCCGGGGGCCACGTCCTGGAACGTCT
>JBBSEL010000733.1:0-3306 GCA_038239755.1 Chloroflexia bacterium
CACCTTGTCGAACGCCTCGCCCGCCGCATCGTCCACCGTGCGCCCCAGCATCTGGTATTCCCCATGCCCGGTCATATAGAGCAGTTCGGTATGCCCACCCGACACGACCAGGCAGATCAGCGGGAACTGCGGGTCGCCTGCTTGCGGGATGTGGAGCGCGGACTGCGGAAGCGGCGCGGGCGCGGCGGCAGGCTGGGGGGCGGGTTGGGCGGGGGTCGGCGGGAGCGTGGCCGCCTGTCCGTAGCCCGTTGCGAGGCGGCGGCTTTGCCAGGGCAATTCTTCGGCGGGGGCCGGGGGCGCGGCGGGGGTCACGATTGGGCGGGCCGAGGGGGCGGCGGGGAGCGTGAGGGCGGGCGCGGGCGGGCGGGCCGATCCTTCGGGGATGAGCCAGTTGGAATAAATATGCCCTTCCATATGATTGACGCCGATAAAGGGCTTGTCCAGGGCAAAGGCCAGCGCCTTGCCCATGTTCAGCCCGACCAGTAAGGCCCCGGCCAGCCCCGGCCCCCGCGTGACGGCGATGGCGTCAATCTGGTCCCAGCCCAGGCCCGACTCTCTCAGGGCGGCCTCTAGCACCGGGACGATGTTCACGATATGTTCGCGCGAGGCCAGTTCGGGCACCACCCCGCCGTATTGCTGGTGCAGCTTGATCTGCGACGAAATCACGTTGGCGACGATGTGCCGCCCATCGCGGATGACAGCGACCGCAGTTTCATCGCACGAGGTTTCAATCGCCAGAATGTTCATGGGTCTAGGCGTTCCTTTCGGGGGCGGGGCGCACCGGGACGCTGATCGCGGCGAGACCCCTCTCGGCGGCGGTCTGGACGGCGATCCGCTCGTTGAAGGCGGCGCGCAACGTCGTCAGGCGTTCCTGGAACACCGGGGAGGAGAGCGCCTCGCTCCACATAATATAGGCATCCTCGCCGTTATCGCTATAATAGCGCTTGCGGGTGCCCGCGACCTGCATCCCATACTTGTGGTAGAGGTTCTGCGCCACCGTGTTGGAGACGCGCACCTCCAGGGTCAGCCAGTTCGCCTTCATCTCCATCGCAATATCGATCAGCGCCAGGAAGAGCATCTCGCCGATGGACTTGCCGCGATGTTCGGGGGCCACACCGATGGTGGTGACGTGGGCCTCATCAACCATCAGCCACAGCCCGGCGAACCCGGCGATGGGGTAGGGGCTGGGCGGCGCGGTGGGGGCCGGGGCGATCCAGGGCAGCACTCGCTCCAGGGCGTGCCGCCACCCGTTCGCGCCGTTGGTGTGCCCCCGGCGCTTGGCCTGGGGACCGATGTAGCGGGCGACGATGTAGCGGTTCGACTCCGGCGTGCGTAGCTCCCGGCGGTAGGCGCTGGACGGCCAGGGGGTGGCAAAGCACTCGCGCTCGACGGCGGAGACTTCGTCCACATCAGCCTGGGTCATCGGTTCGATCAAGTATGGCATGGGCGTAGTGGGTGGTGCGTGAAACGAGTGGTTAGTGGTTAGTGATTAGTGGTTAGAACAACGCAATACGCAATGCGCTATACGAAATACGCATCACGCATCACGTTTCACGTTTCACTCGCGTCTCCTGGGCCAGTGGTGGCTCCGACGGGGGCTGGGGTGGGCCGGGGGCCGCCGGAGGTGGGCAGTTGCAAATAGATCGCCTGGAGCGTGGCGAGATTGTCCGGCTCTCCTTGCTGGGCGCGCTGCCAGGCCAGTTCGGCCAGGTAGCCCGCGCGGCGCAGCGAGGTGGCCGGGGGGGCGATGTTTGCCAGCCGCCCCAGTTGTTGCTCGATGGCGGCGATGGCGGCTCCGTCTAGCTCGCCCACGAAAATCGTTGGCTGGTCAATCTGCGCGCAGAGTTCGTTGATCGTGCTGTTCTGGTACTCGCCCAGCCGCTGCCAGCGGCCATGCTGCGTGCGATAGGTCGCATGGGCCAGCCGTCCCCGCCCGGCGGTCAGCACCGCGCAGACCGGGGCGGCGGTGATGGCGCTGTGGGCATAGCCGAGAATATCCAGGGTGGGCACCCCCCACAAGGGCCAGTTCCGTGCCGCCGCCAGCCCCTTGGCCGTCGCCAGCCCCACCCGTAGCCCGGTGAACGATCCCGGCCCCAGGGCCACGGCCACGCTATGTATATCCCCCAACGACCGCTTGATTCCTTTGAGCAATTGTTGGACCGTGGGCAGCAATTGGGCCGTCTGGTCGCGCCCGGCGTGCCACGTCTGTTCGGCCCGTACGCCCGTCGCCGGGTCGTAGAGGGCCACGCTGCACCATTCGGTTGAAGTGTCGAAGGCTAGGATCATGTGCGGGTGGTTATTAGTGGTTGGTGGTTGGTGGTTGGTGGTTGGTTGAACGCTACGGCGGGTCGCCGACTGCTGATTGCTGACTTCTGATTTCTGTCTCCTGGTGCGAGAACGCCTGATCTTTGAACTGTTGCAGTAAGGCTTGATAATGGGTGCCCTCGGCGTGGAAGCGGAAGGCGCGTTTGGTGTCGGTCAGGTGGGTCAGGTAGATGGTCAGATGCTCGGCGGGCAGGAGCGGCGCGGCCAGGGCGGGCCATTCGATCACGGTGACGCCGTCGCCGTAGATATACTCGGCCAGCCCCAGTTCGTGCAGTTGATCCGGGTTATCCAGGCGATAGAGATCGATATGGTAGAGCGGCAGGCGGCCCGGATACTCGTTGATCAGGGTGAAGGTGGGACTGGTCACATAGGGGTTGTCCACGTTCAGCCCCTTGGCGATGCCCTGGGTGAAGCTCGTTTTGCCCGCGCCGAACTCGCCCTCCAGCAGCAGCAGGTCGCCCACCGTCAGCAACCCGGCCAGGCGCACCCCGATCCGGCGGGTCTGGTCCAGGCTATGGCTGATCAGCTCCAGGTCCACCTGGGGCCGAGGGTCGCGGCGGCGCGGCGGGGCGTTGGCGCGTGAATTGGGAGCGGGTAAGATGGGCATAGCAGCTATCCGTGCGGGTGGTCGCGGGGGCGACGCGGCGCTAGACCTTTCCCTTTCCTTTACACTTGGGGCAGATGCCTTCGACGATGTGCCAGCCGCCCGGCGCGGTCGGGTCGGGCCACCGTTCGTTCACCTGCCCGGTGCCCTCGCAGCGGGTGCAGACCATCGTCGCCACGCGCCGCCCGCGCCCCATCACAAAAAAGATGACGATTAATGCCCCGACCAGTAATAAGACCCATTCCAGACCATCCATGCAAATTGGCTCCAAACGAGAAAGTAAGAAGTTAGTTATCAGTTATTAGTCGTTAGTCATTTGACTAAATATGCGAGAGGCCAGTGTAGGCAGTTCTTTGGGTGCTCATCCAAAAACACTC
>JBBSEL010000734.1:0-3304 GCA_038239755.1 Chloroflexia bacterium
ACCGCCACCAGCGCCGGGGAGATCGTCGCCTGGCCCTCTAGCCCGGTCAAGGCATTGGCCGCGCGGCTGGCGACTTGTTGGAGGCGGCTGGTCAGCGCCTGCTGTTGCCCTGGTAGCGCGGCGGCAAAGGCGGCCAGGCCACGGGTGAGGTGATCGTGCAGGTTGGTCACCGCCTGGTCCAGACCATCGAGCCGCTGTTGCCCGGTACGGAGCGCGATTTCGCTGCTGCGCCGGTCGGCCAGGTCAAAATGCACACCCGCCTGCCCCGCCGCATCCCCGGCCTGCCAGAGACTCAGATTCTCGCCATCCAGCTTCACCCCATAGAGCGGGTCGCCGGGCAAACTGGCGGCAGCGGCAGCCCCGGTGCTGACCAGCAGCGCCAGGATCACGGTCAGGGCCATCGCCGCCCGCCACAAGGGCGCACGCGGCAGCAGGCCGCGCAGGCGGTCCCCCAGGCTGGGGGCGCGCGGGGGGACAATGGGGTGCGCTGCCGGGGCGTGGGCGAGAACCCGCTCTTTGAGCGCGGCGCGCGCCACCTCCGGCATACGCGGCGGGGTCGCCGCTTGCAGCCGCACAGCGACCCGCAGCAGCGGTGCCAATTCTGCGCCCATCGCCGGATAGCGGGCCAGGCATCCTTCGACCCCTTCTGCTGTCAGGTGGGCTAAACAGTCCTCCAGTGCAGCAGCAACCGGATCATCCACGCCGCGAACCTTTCTATACGAGGGTGCCTGGGCCGCCCGCCCCATCCGCACGCCCGGACGGGTAGAAGTCCCCTACCCTTGTTCCTCCAGCGGCAGCGCCGCCGAGGTCCCTGCCAACCACTGCCGCAAGTGGTCGAGCGCCTGGAACTGCGCCTGCTTGATCTCGTCTTCACGGCAGCCCAGGATCCAGGCAACTTCGGCGGTCGAGAGACTTGCACCGATCTTCAGGGCCAGCACCTGGATGGGCATCTCACTTAACCGGGCTAGCGCCGCCTGGAATTGGTCCCAGAAGCCCTCCGCCGCGTCGGTACGCGAGAGCGCCTCGTCCCCGGCAGCGGGAGCGGCGGGCACCTCGTACCCGGTGGAGCGCCGCCACGTCTGCGCATGGAGGGTGAGCAAGTCATGTGCGCCGCGATATAAGGCCGCCCGCGCCGTCGTTGGCGGATGGACCAGACGGCGTGTGCCATCCAGCCAGCGCAGGAACGCCTGCTCGGTGAGGTCCTCGGCCAGCACATTGTCACCCGACACCCAGAGCACATAGCGATACAACCCCTCGCTATAACGCTCATAGAGGGTCGTGATCGCGGCGGTATCGGCAGCGCGTGCCTGGGTCACCAGTGCCCAGGTCGCATCATCCACGGCCTTTCTCCCTTCCGCAGCCGATGCAAACGACAGGATGTGCTTGTCCGTTGGCAGCGCCTTGAGCTTGATCATCACCTGTATGCAGGCGAATTGTGCTGTTAACCCTGCCTAGTTAATTCTCCCACAATCCCGCCCATACCGCAAGGGGCCGGGCAAGATTGGGGCATATTCGCGTCCCCATCGCACTACGCCCACCTACCGAGCATAATCATTCCGGTCCACCAGCCGTGACCGGGCACCGACGCTCTCGTTATCCGTCCGGCTACTCGGCGTGCCAGCTCGGCGCGGGTCTATCGAAAACCTAACAGAGGGGTTGGCTCCGCACTGGGCCAACCCCTCTGTTAGGCCGGGACCGCCCCGGCAGGGCATCAGGCCCCCGCCGCCTGGAGGGCTAGCAGGCCATCGCGCAGGCGCTCCAGATCGGCCTCGGTCGTGAAGAAGCCGGTCGCCGCCCGCAGCCAGTTATAGTGCGGGACCGAGCGGATAATGATGCCCTGTTCGCTCAGTTGCGTGGCCGTGGCCTGCGCCTCCAGCCCCGCCACGCTGAAGGCGGTCAACGACCCATAGGGCGCGGGGGTGTGCAGAGTGATGCCGGGTATTTCGCCCAGCAGCGCCCGGCACCGCTCGGTCATAGCGGCGGTTTGGGCAAAAACCCACGCCCAGCCCAGATCCTCTTCAAGCCAGCGCAGGCTCTCCCGCATCCCATACAGGGCGGGCCAGTAGACGCTGCTCTGCTCATAGCGCCGCGCATCAGGAGCGGGCAAGAAGTTGCCGGTCAGGTCCATCGCCTCGAAGTCGCGCAGCCCAAACCCCCCTATATAGGTGGGAGACAACGCGCTGAGGGCCGATTTACGCACATATAGGGCACCAACGCCCTCCGGCCCACACAACCACTTCTGGCCCGGCACGGCGTAGAAATCTACATCCAGCGCATGAACGTCGACCGGGATCGCGCCTGCCGACTGTGCGCCGTCTACCGCGACCAGCGTGTGCTGGCGGTGGGCCGCCTCGGCGACGGCCTGCACGGGCAGCACCGCCCCGCCGGTAAAGGTAACGTGCGAGAGGACGACCAGGCGCGTGCGCGGCGAGAGAGCGGCGATGATCGCCTCCGCCACCTTGTCGGCGGCCCCGCCCGTATCCACCAGGCGCAAGTTCAGGCCAAACCGGCGCGCCACGGCATAAGCCGGTAACAGGCCCGCCTCGTGTTCATGGGTGGTCACCACGATTTCATCGCCGGGCTGCCAGTTCAGCCCCCAGATGGCGATGTTCATCCCCTCGGTCGTGTGATGGGTGAGGGCGATTTCGCCCGCGTCGGCCCCCAGCAGGCGGGCAAACCGCACCCGCACATCGTCAAGCAGGGGGAAATATTCTTCCATATAGACCTTGAAGCTCGCCCTGCCGTCCAATGATTGGCGCTCGTTCGCGGCGGTGATCGCCGCCGTAGTCTGGCGCGGTAGCGGCCCCGCCGTGCCTGTATTCAGATACACCAGCCGCTCTAACACCGGCAACTCCTGGCGAAGTGTCGCCACCTGTGGCGCGGTTGTCGTCTCCATGTGCGCGTCTCCCTCTTGCATAAGCGGCTGCCGTGCAGGCGCAGCGGCAACAGCGGATGCCGCTGGCGGCCTGTTCTACCGCACTGTCTTCCCACGATGCTTGCGGAAACCGATTTCCCGCTGGTGCCAGTTTATCAGGTTTGCCCCCCCTGTCAACACCGTCACCGCAATCAACACTCGCGCCCCTCTCCGGGCAGGCCCGTTCCGGCGTGGCGACCCTGTTGATGGAGTATTAGATAGGCAAGATCATGCCTGCCGCGAATAAAATATAACTTATGTTCTGCACAAACCGGGTCCTCCAAGCATCGAAATTTTCAGAATACTGCGGACAAGATAGGTAAATAAACGCTGATGGACGGCTATCGCCCCGATGACCACACGACCAGGGGAAAATTAATTTCTGGTAGT
>JBBSEL010000735.1:0-3304 GCA_038239755.1 Chloroflexia bacterium
AAGCGGGGCCTACCCCTACGCCCCCTACGGCGCGACCTACCCCCGCGCCCAGGTGCATTCGCTGGGGTTAACGCTGCTCACCGCCTTTATCCACTCGCACATCACCAACGACCCGAATGGCTGGGGGACCAGCTATGAGACCGATGTTTGCCCGACTACCGCCATCGCCCGGCGCAACCGGAGCGTGAGCTATATCGCCTCGCGGATTGCTTTCGCTGCCTGGATCCTGTGGGACGATCTGCCCGCGCCCGACCAGGCCGCGATCAGCCGGATGCTGGCGCATGAGGCGGATCGGTTTATCCAAAGCCCCTACTATATCTACAGCCACGATGCGAATCCCAACGAAGATCCGCTGATCCCGTTTATCTCCTACCGCCGCAACCGCGCCGGGCATTTTATCTTTTACCAGCCGGGCGGCGCGGATCTGTTGACCGAAAACGGGGACACCCGCGGCGAAGAGGATGCCTGGATGGTCCGCCTGCTCTACATGGCGACCGCGATGCTGCCCAACCACCCCCATTGGGATGCCTGGATGAACAAGAGCCTGGAACTGGCGATCAGCTCGACCGCGCTTCCCGGCGATGTCACGAGTCCCGCCCTCGTCAATGGGAAGGCCCTGCGCGACTGGCTGAACGGCTCCAATATTGACGAGGCCAACCCGCCCTATTGGGACGTGGCCGGGGTTATTATCAACGACAACCGGGTGCATCCCAACTACTGGCCGCTGATCGGCAACACCACCTTCGCCGCCCTCCCTGCCTCGCTGGCCCGGCGTTCGACGCCCAAAGGCGCGCTGAATGACAACGTCACGAAAATCTACGCGGCGCTGACGGCCCCGATCAAGGGGCGCTTTAGCCAGCCGATCTGCGTGAACGGCGCAACCTACGGCGGGAGCATCTACCAGGCCGGGGAGCGCTTTGTCTGCTACCCGGAGGGGCTGGGGACAAAGCTGCCGAAAACCGACTCCTTTGCCCTGACCGACACGCTGGCGCGGGCCTATGGCTTCGGGGTCAGTGCTGACCCGCGCTGCGATGTGCCCTGCTTTGAGGACCTGCATACCCAGGGGATGCTCGTCCCCCGCAGCCAGATCCACTACACCAACGAGGTCCAGGCGGTCTTGACCCCCGAAGCCACCTGGCCCGATAAGGTGGCGGAGGCGTACTTGGTCAAACTCTTGCAAAAGCAACCCTACTTCCATACACCCCTCAAGGATTACGCCGAAGACCTTCCGGCTCCCTGGCGCGATCAGGATTTGGGTGCGGTCGGGCCGATGGGCACGGCGACCTATAGCGCCGCTGCGGGCGGCACCTTTACCCTCCAGGGCGCGGGGCGGCTGGACCCCGGCAGCCGGCGCGATGCCTTCCATTTCACCTATAAGCTGTGGCAGGGCGACGGCGAGATCGTTGCCCACCGTCCGGCGGGGGTATCCCCTGCCGGGAGCCGTCCGCAGGCGGGGATTATGATCCGCGAGGAACTGACCGGCGCGGCCCGCTATGCCGGGGTGTTGTTCCAGGGGGATGCCGTTGCCGGAGCGGGGGCGGACCGCGTGCTGCCATCCTTCTGGTGGCGGGGCGACCCCCAGGCTCCATCGGCGGCGCAACCGATGGCCCTGCCCACCGGCACTGCCTGGACCTGGATCAAGCTCGTGCGGCATGGGAATGTCTTTACCGCCTACGGCAAGGCCGCTGCCGGAGCCTGGACGGCCATCGGCCCGCCGCAGATCCTCCCGATGAGCAGCCGGGTCTATGTGGGCCTGATCGCGGCGGGTGCCCCCGACACGCTCCAGCGGGTGACTTTCGATCAGGTCAGCATGGCGCAGCGTGACAGCGCGATGGGGACAGCGTTGGGGATCGTCGGCTCCGCCGCCAGCGCCGATGGAGCGGATGCGGCCAACACCTACGATGGGCACGCGGCCACCCGCTGGGCGGCGATGGGGAACGGTCCCTGGATCCGCTACGACCTGGGCAGTGTGCAGCGGATCAATGCGCTGTCCATTAGCTGGTTTGGCGGGGCGGACAAGGCCGGGCACCCGTTGCAGCGCATCCAGGCCTTTGCCATCCAGGTGGCGGCCACCCCGGCGTTGCAGTGGACCACGGTATTCAGCGGCACGAGCAGTGGCGCGACGCACGACGAAGAGATGGTCCCCTTCATGCCCGTCGCCGCGCAGTATGTACGCATCGTGGGGTATGGGAACTCTACCGGCTGGGAGACCGCGATCAACGAGATCCATGTGTATGGCGCGGCGTTAGACGAAGTCTCGGTCGCCTCCGGCGAGATCACTGTCTCCGGCACCGCGAAGGGCCGCCTGGCCAACACGCGGGATACCGGGCTGGCGGATGCCGCCGCCTGGGAGTCGCCTGCCGGACCGGGAGCCTGGATCCAGCTTCCGGTGGCGGGGGCCACGGTGGGCAGTATCGCGGTGGCCTGGCAGGAGGGGGACCAGCGCAGCACCCGCTTCACCGTGCAGCTTTCCGCCGATGGCACCACCTGGCACGACGCGCTGACCGAGGCCGTCAGCACGGGCCTGACCCGCGCCCTGGAACTGTACACGCTCAACGCACCGGGCACCGGGGTCCGCTATGTCCGCCTGATCAGCGCCGATCCCGCCGGGGATGGGGCACTGCGGATCGCGGAACTGAAAGTGTACAGCAACAACTGATCGCTCTTTGAACTGGGATGAGGTCTGATTATGGTTGCATATCGCTCTATCGCGGGGTCGATCCCGCCGCGCTGCCGGGGGACACTGGCGCATGGCTGCTAGGCTGGTGCCCGTTCCCGACCCACCGGACCCACCCCCCTACCGACTCACCCGCACCGATTGGGGCTGGCTGGGCGGGTTGCTGGCCGGGGTGGCGGCGCTGGTGCTGGTCTGGGCTGCGGTGGCGGCGCAGCCCGACCGGCGGCTCCACCTGCGGGTGCTAGACGTGGGGCAGGGCGATGCGCTCCTCCTGACCACGCCGGGTGGCCACACTATCCTGGTGGACGGCGGCCCCGATGCGACGCGCACCCTGGGCACCCTGGGCCGCTACCTGCCGTTCTGGCAACACCGGATCGATCTGCTGGTGCTGACCCACCCGCACGAGGACCACCTGGGTGGGCTGGTCGACGTGCTGGCCCGCTACGAGGTCGGCCAGGTGCTCCAGACCCCCTATGTGGTAACCAACACGCTGGAGACGGCCTGGATGCGTGAATTGGCGACGCAGCACGTCCCCGTCGTCGCGGCGGTGCGCGGCATGACGGTGGATGTGGAGCCGGACCTGGTGCTGCGCGTGCTGGCCCCCGACCGCGATCTGTTGAGCGGCAC
>JBBSEL010000736.1:0-3297 GCA_038239755.1 Chloroflexia bacterium
CACGGCGACCCCGCCCTCGACGGGTCTCGCGCCCTGAACGTTGCAGGTCCCCGGCGTTCGTAGTATACTCGGCTCGACCAACCTGGATGCGCCACCTACACCGACCCCGACCGCTTCGACCCCGACCGCTTCTCGCCCGCACGCGCCGAGCAGACGCGCCACCCCTATGCCTTCTCGCCGCAGGGGGCCGGGGCCGCCGTTACCACCCACCGTTGCGCGGGGCTGGACTACACGACCTACTTCCTCACCGTTTTTACCTTGCTCCTGTTGCGCGGTTACACCTGGGACCTGCCGCCGCAAAACCTGGCCTTCCAGTGGCACGAAGCCCCGCCCGCTCCCACCGATGGCCTGCGGATCCGGCTGCGAGCGCGGTAGATCCCGGCGGTCTGTCCTCCCGGCCCCGCAGCCCGCTCCCCCATTTTGTCACGGTTTTGTAGCGATGGCTGTAACGCTAGTCGCTTCCCCTCCGGGGGCGGTTGTGCTTTAATGTTAGTGGGGGCACTCCGTGGGGATCAGGACTATCTCAAAGTCTGAGGATTGGCAGGGTGGTCGCCCCCTAGCCAGGGGCAAATACCGCCGCCTTGGCTAGGTCTAGCGACGGTGCAAGTCGCCTGGGGAAGGTGTTATAATAGATACTTAGATCCGCCAATCATGTCGTGGCAGGGTAAGCCCCGAAAGGTGCCGCAGCACGGTGCCAGCGTGCCGCCAGCCGGGCCGTCGCTGACGTTCGGGCGACGTGAAAGGAGTCCGCTGTGGGCCAACAATCGTATTTCAAACCCCCCGGATCCAAGCAGATCGCGTCGGCGACCGCGGTGTCGGGGGCGCAGGTCGTGACCCCGGCGACCGTCGGTCAGCCGGACACCGCCCAACCGAATACCCGCCGCCGCCTGCTCCAACTGGGCCGCCTGGTCTGGATCGGCGTGGCCGTGCTGACGATCGGGCTGTTCCTCGCCAGCATCGGGCCGCGCTACGATCAGTTCGCCCACCCCTCCGCCCCGGTGCGCCACGCGCTCTCCCTGCTCAAGCTGCCGGTGGGGGTCTACGCTAGCTATAATATGGCCCTGGAACTGAGTGTGGCGCTGGTCTTCTCGGTGGTGGCCCTGATCATCTACCGGCGCAAGTCGGAAGACGGGGTGGCGCTGGTCGTGGCCTTTATGCTCGTGCTGGCCGGGTCGGCCATGCGGCCCATCGTCAACACGATGGACGCGCTGCTCACCGCGCAACCCGGCTGGCAATGGCCGATCTATGTCCTGACCTATCTCACCTGGTTCCATGTCGTTGCCTTCTTTTGCGTCTTCCCCGACGGGCGCTTTGTGCCGGGCTGGACGAAATGGCTGCTGGTCTTCGCCGCCCTGATGCTTATCCCTTGGGACCTGTTCCCCGACTCGCCGCTCTCGCCGTGGACCTGGCCGCCGCTGCCGTTTATCGCGCTGGAACTGGGGTTGTGGGGGGCGTGCCTCTACGCCCAGATCTATCGCTACCGCCACCAGTCCAACCGCATCCAGCGCCAGCAGACGCGCTGGGTGGTCTATGGGACGAGCGTGACCCTGGTGCTGGGCCTGGCCTCCTACTTCCCTCGCGCCCTCGATCCGGCCCTCAGCGATCCGGGCACCCCCGCGACTCTGCTCTACGACCTGCTCACGCTGACCGGAGTTTACCTGGCGGTGATCACGATCCCGCTGACCATCGGGATTTCGATCTTGCGCTACCGGCTGTGGGGCATCGACATGCTGATCAACCGGACGCTGGTCTATATCCCGCTGACCGCGATCCTGGCGGGGGTCTATTCAGCCTCCATCGCCCTGTTCCAGAAGGTCTTCCTCGCCCTCACCGGCGACAAGTCGAATGCCGCTATCGTCCTCACCACGTTGCTCCTGGCGACCATGTTCACCCCGGTCAAGAACGCGCTGCAAAACCTGGTGGACAAGCGCTTCAAGGAAGTACCCAACCCGGCCCGCGTCCTCAAGGAATTCAACGAGCAGGTGCAGACCGACATCGCCGTGGTCGATCCCTACCGGGCCAGCCGCCGCCTGCTGGAAGAGGCCGCGCACGCCTTCGAGGCGGAGAGCGGCGTGGTTTATCTCGGCACCGGGGAGCGGGCCACGCTGGTCTATACCGTCGGCAAATGGGCCGGGAATGTGGCCCTGACCATCATGCTGACGAACAGGGGCACCCTGGTCGGCTCGCTGCTGCTGGGATCGCGCCCGCACGGGCTAGAGTACACCCTGACGGATCGCGCCAACTTGCAAGCGAGTGCCGACCTCGTGGCCGGGGCCATCGAACAAGAGGTCGGCGAATATGAAGAATTGACCGACTATATCCATACGACCGTGCCCCAGGCATAACGGGCGCGGCCAGAGACGAGGTTAGACCAATGGCTGATGTGGGGAAGCGCCTGGGACAGGCGAACGAGTTGACCGTGATCACCCCGATCCGACCCGACGCGCTGGAGGCGCTGCGCCAGACGCTGGTCGACCCGGCCCTGGATACGCCGAACCTGTTCGCAGACATCCCGACGGTGCATTATGCCCGCTGGACCATCGTCCAGCTACCGGCGGACCCGGCGGTGGGGGCGCTGTTGTTGTTCAGCAGCAACTATGACGGCACATTCGAGGACTACATGGCGGCGCTTGCCAGCACGATCCCCGATGCGCTGGACAAGATCTGGTCCCACTGTGCGGACTGGCCGGGCAGCCCCTCGCTCGACGTGATCACCCGCTATATCACCGACCACGCCCAGAAGGCGGCGCTGTTCTACGCTTCCTATCCCGATGCGACGGTGAAAGAGGTGCAGCGCGCCCTGAAAATCCAGCAGGCCGTCCAGACCTTGTTCGATGCCTTGCAAGAGTGACGCAGGAGAGAGCCACGATGACACAACCAGGCAAGCGCCACGGGCAGGCTACCGAGCTGACCACCCTGGCGCGGATCAAAGTCGGGCATGTTGAACTGCTGCGCGTGGTGCTGAACAGCCCGGCGTCGGTGCTGATCGCCGACAAGGTGCTGGAGACTATCGCCACCGTGCATTACGCCCAGTGGGTGATCGTGCCGGTCGGCCACCGCGCCTACCTGATGTTCAACAGCAACTATGACGGCACCTTTGACCAGTATATTGACGATTTTTCGGACAAGATCCCGCTGGGGTTGGACCTGATCTGGCTGCACTGCGAGGGCTGGCCGGGGGCCGACGACGCCGCTCGGCTCAAAGCCTTTATCCGCAGCACCACGTTCGAGGCCGAAGCCTTCTATGCGGCCTACCCCGATGCCACCGTGCGCGATGTGCAGCGGGCGCTGAAAGAC
>JBBSEL010000737.1:0-3283 GCA_038239755.1 Chloroflexia bacterium
CATGCCGAGTTGCTGGCCCAGGAAGGGCTGTACTACCGGCTCTATACCCAGGTGACGCTGCCGACCGACGACGAGCCGATCTCCGAAGACCTGGAACGGATGCTGACCGTGCTGAGCGCGGGGTGAGCGGGGCGAGCAGTGAGTGGCGAGTGGCGAGTGGCGAGTGGCGAGTGGCGAGTGGCGAGGAGGCAGGGGTCAGTCGCGGGGACGGCGCTGGATAAGCCGCAGTCCGATCTATTCTGTCGCCCCTGCCGGGGCTAAACGCCCGACCCCTGATCCCCGATCCCTGACCACCCGCTGCTCACTGCCCGCTGCTCGCTGCTCACACCGCGCTTGCAGAGGTGGCCCGGTCTGTGGTATAATAGCACACGATGGCGTAAATTCGCCCATAGACGGTTCAACACATACAGTATCCCAGAGAGGGGTTGCGACGGGTGACTCGCTCTGTGGAGGAGGAAGCTTTGGAGAAGGACTCAAAAGCCGGCGTGATGGAGAAGTATGCAGTCCACCCCGGCGACACCGGATCTCCTGAAGTGCAGGTGGCGCTCTTGACCGAGCGGATCAACATGCTGGTCGGGCACCTCAAGGAACACAAGCACGACCACCATAACCGGCGGGGACTGCTGATGCTGGTCGGGCGGCGACGACGCCTGCTGGCCTACCTGTACAAAAAAGACGTGACGCGCTACCAGGGGCTGATTGCGCGGCTCGGTCTACGCGATGTGCACCGGGTGCGCAAAGATAGCTAATGGCAGTGGGGCGGCCTGGGGTCGCCCCGCGCCACATCATCCCCCCCACCTCCAGCCTTACCCCACGGCAGCCTACTATCCGTGGCATAACATTTGCACAAGTTAACCACATATTCTCCGGGTGGAACGACAGCAGGTACTTTGAGGAGCAGGGCGCAGCGGACAATCTGCACCCAGAAGCACGGCACACGCACCGATCGCGCGGCAATTGGCGCTTCCACCACCGGTGCTCAGCCAGGCATAGCGGCACCCCCCAGCAACGGGCACGCTGGACAGGCCAGGGCGGGGGCGCAACAAGTTCGGAGCACAAGGCGGTAACCCGGTTTCCCGGAATCCAACAGCCCAGCAGGCGGGCACGGGGCGGGGGCGGGCAGCGCTTCCAGCCCATCTGGTAAGGACGGTTTCCACGCAGGCAGCACCCCTTTCGGCGCGATCCTCGATCCCGATTCCAGCGGCGCATGGGTTCGCCGCAGCGAACCAGCGCAGAGACGCAATGACCAGCGCGGCCAGGAACAGAGAAGGTGCAGGCGCACCCTGGGATGCGGGCATGGCAACAGGCGATCCACGGTAAACGGGCACGGCCCGTAGAGAAGCTCCACAACCCCGCCCCTTTCGTCTGCTGCGAGCGGCGGGCCGGACGCATAGTATACAGTAGAGAGGCAAGGTAATGACGGTACATCGGTTTGAAACACAGGTCGGAAACGCGACCATGAGCCTGGAAAGCGGCAAGCTGGCCGAGCAGGCCTCCGGGGCGGTCGTGGTCCGCTACGGGGACAGCATGGTGCTGGCGACCGTGATTGGCGCAAAAGAGATCCGTGAGGGCGCTGATTTTCTGCCCCTGACGGTGGATTACGAAGAGCGGATGTATGCCGCGGGGAAGATCCCCGGCGGCTTTATCAAGCGTGAGGGGCGGCCCACCGAAACGGCCACGCTGACCTCACGGCTCACCGACCGCACCCTGCGGCCCCTGTTCCCGAAGGGCTATTACTACGAAATCCAGGTGCAGGTGACGGTGCTGGCCGCCGATCAGGTGAACGACCCCGACATTCTCTCGATTATCGGCTCGTCGGCGGCGCTGTGCCTGTCCGACCTGCCCTTTGCCGGGCCGGTGGGCGCAGCGCGGGTCGGCCATATTAACGGCGAATTCGTGCTCAACCCCACCCTGCAAGAGATGGAGCACAGCCGGCTGGATCTGGTGATCGCCGGGACCCGCGACGCGGTGCTGATGGTGGAGGCCGGGGCGAAGGAACTGACCGAAGAGGACATGCTCGAAGCGGTCAAGTTCGGCCACGCCGGGCTGCAAGCGACCCTGGATCTCCAGGAACAACTGATTGCTGAGGCGGCCAGGCCGAAGCGCGAGTATCAACTCGCCAAGGCCGACACCACCTGGGTGGACCGCGTGCGCGAGTGGCTGGGCACCCAGCTTCAGGAAGCTGTCTACAACCGCGACAAGGCCACCCGCGAAAGCGCGACCGATGCGGTGCGCGCCGCCGCCATCGCCCATTTTGGCGGCGAGGCCAGCGACGACGACAAGGCCAAAGTCGAGAGCGAAGTCGGCAAGGCGTTCAGCGCCATCCTCAAAGAGGCTGTGCGCCTGGCGATTATTGACGAGGGGATTCGCCCCGACGGGCGCGGCCCGGATGATATCCGCACCATCACCGTCGAAGTGGGCACCATCCCGCGAGTCCACGGCTCCGGCCTGTTCACCCGCGGCCAGACCCAGGTGTTGACGGTTTGCACCCTGGGCACCGGGCAAGACGAGCAGACGCTCGACGGCCTGGGCATCGAAAACAAGAAGCGCTACATCCACCACTACAACTTCCCGCCGTATAGCACGGGCGAAGTGAAGCGCCTCCGTGGGCCGAGTCGCCGCGACATCGGCCACGGCGCATTGGCCGAGCGCAGCCTGCTGGCCGTGCTGCCGACCAAGGACGAGTTCCCCTACGTGCTGCGCCTGGTCAGCGAGACCCTGTCCTCCAACGGCTCCTCCTCGATGGCGAGCGTTTGCGGCAGCACGCTGGCCCTGATGGACGCGGGCGTGCCAATCAAGCGCCCCGTCGCCGGGATCGCCATGGGCCTGGTCACCAACCCCGATGGCCGCCGCCAGGTGCTGACCGACATCCAGGGCATCGAAGATAACCTGGGCGATATGGACTTCAAGGTCGCCGGGACCAGCGAGGGCATCACCGGCCTCCAGATGGACATCAAGACGCTCGGCATCACCTACGAAATCATGCAGGAAGGCTTCGCCCGCGCCCTCAAGGCCCGGCTGAGCATCATCGAAAAGATGAACGCGGTGATCGACCGCCCGCGCCCCGAACTCTCGGTCTACGCCCCGCGCATCATCCGCATCACGATCAACCCGGAGAAGATCGGTGCCCTGATCGGCCCCGGTGGCAAGACGATCCGGGGTATCACCGAAGAGACCGGCTGCAAGATCGATATCCAGGATGACGGCTCGGTCTTTGTCGCCTCCACCGACGGCCAGAGCGCCAAGCGCGCTATCCAGATGATTGAGGCACTGACCAAGGAAA
>JBBSEL010000738.1:0-3282 GCA_038239755.1 Chloroflexia bacterium
GTCGGGCACATCGCCGGGGTCTATGCGCGGGTGGACAGCACGCGCGGCGTGTTCAAGGCCCCGGCCAGCGAACTGATCCGGAGGGCGTTGGGCGTCGAAGACCTGATGACCGATGGCGATCAGAACCCGCTCAACGCGGTGGGGGTCAACGTGCTGCGGAACTTCACCAGCGGCGTGACCATCTGGGGGGCGCGCACCCTCTCCGACGATAGCCTGTGGCGCTATATCAGCACCCGCCGCCTGGTCAACTACATCGAGGAATCGTTGCAAGACGGGCTGCGCTGGGCCGTCTTCGAGCCGAACACCTTGCCGCTGCGCCAGCAGATCCTGCGTTCGGTGCGCGACTTCCTCGACCGGGTCTGGCGCGATGGCGGACTGTTTGGCGCGGCCTCAGCTAACGCCTATTACGCCCGCTTCCCCGACATCTACAACACCGATGCCGAGCGTGCCCAGGGCAAGCTGACCCTGGAAATCGGCCTGCGGGTCACCTTCCCCGCCGAGTTCATCATCATCCGCATCGGCGTGATCACCCGCGACCCGGCAGCGTGAGTTAAAGGATGAATTAAGAATTATAAATTATGAATCGAGACGGGAATAAGCCAGCCTGGCCGCTTCGCCCTTCTTAATTTTTAATTCTTACTTCTTAATTTTCGCAAAGGAGAACCACCCATGCCCCAAACCGGTCAGCAGCCCGTCTACTTTCGGGCGTTCCAGTTCCAGGTGGAGATCGACGGCATCAGCCAGGCCCGCTTTCAGGAAGTCGGCGGCCTCGATGCCACCACCGACGTGGTCGAATACCGCGAAGGCGGCGACTTGCTGGGCACCCGCAAGCTGCCCGGCCAGACCAAGCATAGCAACCTCAGCCTCAAGCGCGGCTACACCGCCGACACGCAACTCTGGCAATGGTATGAGGACGTGATGACAGGCCGCACCGAGAAGATTCGCAAGAACATCTCGGTGATCCAACTGGATATGGCCGGGCAAGAGGTCTTCCGCTGGAACCTCTACCAGGCCTTCCCGACCAAATACACCGCCCCCAGCTTCAACGCCAAGGGCAACGACCTCGCCATCGAGACGCTAGAAATCGCCTACGAACGCATCGAGCGGGGATAAGCGAAAGGATGAAGGATAAAGGATGAATTAAGAAGCGAAACTCCGTCCTTCATAATTTTTAATTCTTACTTCATCCTTGCCAAGAGGAGGCCCTATGTTCCAGACCGAAGTAGACTTTACCCTGCCGCTGGGGCTGGTGGATGCCGACGGCTCGCTGCACCGCGAGGGCACCATGCGCCGGGCCACTGCCGCCGACGAGATCCTGCCGCTGCGCGATGCGCGGGTGCAGGGCAACCCGGCTTATCTGGTCGTCATCCTCCTCTCGCGGGTGGTGACGCGGCTGGGCGGGGTCGGCCAGATCACGCCGAAGACGATTGAGAGCCTGTTCGCCACCGACCTGGCCTATTTGCAGGATCTTTACAACCAGCTCAACGGCCCGCCGAGCGACGGCAGCACCGTCGTCTGCCCCGAATGCCGCCACCAGTTCGCCCCGGAGCCGCTCGCGCTGGGGGGGTCGTTGGCTACCCCCTCGATCAGCTCCTGGGGGAGGTAGCGTTCATCGCGTACCACTTCCACTGGCCGCAACGCGAGATCATGGAGCTGGAACACGCCGACCGGCGGCGTTGGGTGGGGGAAATTTCCGCCATTAATGGGCAGATGAATGAGAGTGAAACGTGATGCGTGATGCGTGATGCGTGATGCGTGGTTTTGATAATGAGGGTAGGGGATGGATAGCATCTTGCGCCCGGTGACGGGCGGTGGCACCTGGCGACCGAGCCTACGCCCGCTCTCTGGCGGGACCGGAGGCCGCGTCGAGGCGATGGGCGGACGCTGGGCGGCCTGGGCAGCGCGGCTGTTGGATCGGTATGGCGAGGGCAACCCGACCTGGGATCGCCTGGGCACGGTCTTGCACCGCGCCGGGCCAACACCTGCGCCAGGGCCGGGGCAGACGGTGGTGGTCCACGCACCGGGGCGATCTGTGGCCTGGCCGATCAACCTGACCCTGCACCTGACCATCCCCGCCGCCCGGCAGGCAATGGCCCCGCCCCCGACAGGCGCACCGACCCTGGCGACCCCGGCAGCCACTGTGCGGGTGGAAGCGGCGGGGGCACCGCTGCAACCCGCGACCGTGCTGCGGCAGGTGGTGACGCCCGCGATGCAGGTGGTCGAGACGAGCCTGGCCCGGCTACACCGGCGCGAAGTGTGGACGAACACGCACGAGACGGAACTGGTCACGCGCCTGCTCACCCGGCAGACCCGCCAGGAGAGCGCCGGGGTGCCGGGCGATTGGAGCACCGCCGCTCCACCACCGGCCCGCGTGCTCAACCATCCCTCTGTGGCCCCGCAGGCCGCGCCCGCGCCGCCGGTCCCACCGACTACCGCACCGCCGGGGCTGCGCTACTGGGACGAGGCCGCCGCGCCGCCCGCCCCGCCCGCGGTGGATATCGGGCACCTGACCGATCAGGTGATGCGGACGATGGAAGACCGCGTGATCGCCGCCCGTGAGCGGCTGGGTAAGAGGTAACGCGATGGCTCTGGAAAAAGCGACCATCCTCAATACCGATACGGGCGAGAAGCTGATCGTCGGCTTCAACCCGGAAGAGTACAGCCTCAACCGGGACAACAACTTCGCCCAGGCGACCATTCCGGGCCGCTCCTCGCCGCTGTTGCAGTTCACCCACGGCAACTTGCGGACCCTGGACATGGAACTGCTCTTCGACACCTACGAGGCGGGCCGCGACGTGCGGGAGGAGACGGGCAAGCTGACCAGGCTGCTCGACATCAACCCGGCCACGCACGCGCCGCCGATCCTGCTGTTCGTCTGGGGGTCGCTGCGCTTCACCTGCGTGCTGGCGAAGGCCAGCCAGAAGTTCATCCTCTTCCGCCCCAGCGGTGCCCCGGCGCGGGCCCGCGTCCAGGTCAGCTTTCAGGAGTTCACCAACGGCTCACTGGAGGCCAAAGAGACCAAGCGCGAGACGGCCAACTTCAGCAAGGTCCATGTGGTGGCGCAGGGCGAAACGTTGAGCAGCATCGCCGCGCAGGCCTACAGCAACCCGCAACTCTGGCGGCCCCTGGCGATCCGCAATAGTGTGGACGACCCACACCGGCTGACGCCGGGCCAACGGCTGGCCGTTCCGCGCCTGCCCTTCACCGATCCTGACAGTGGGGAGGTCTTTCAGTAATGGCGACACACCTGAAGTATGCGCCTGTCTACCGGCTGACGATCAA
>JBBSEL010000739.1:0-3281 GCA_038239755.1 Chloroflexia bacterium
ACCCCCACCCCGATATAATCGCGGCCTGGAACCATACCCGCCTCCTACCTGCTCCCGATCCCCGCCACTAACCCGCCCCTGCGGTGCAGGGCTACCGCTGCCGCACGGTCAGCAGGATCAGCAACCCGTAGATACAAACATAGCCGATCTGGCCCCAGGCCAACCAGCGGAGTCGCTGGAGCAACCGCCGACCCACCGGGCCGGGGCCGAACTCGTTGAACCCCAGGGCCAGGTAGAGCGCGGGCAGCACTGCCAACCCGGCGAACAGCCCGATCACCCAGGCCAGGCCATAAACATCCAGCCCGCGCACGCCGGTGACGCGATAGACCCCGTTCCGGCAGGCGGCGGCCAGCACCCAGCCATAGGCCAGCCCGAATAGCGCGAACACCGCAATATTGACCGGGACCGGAATCACCATCGCCCGCTCCCTCCCGCCATGCCTACTCGTGCGGGGCAGTCAGTTCCAACTGGATGTTGTCGGGGTCGCGAAAGGCCATCACGTAGACCGGCCCGATGTCGTTGATCGTGCCGTGCGAAATCCCTTCGGCGTCAAATGTTTGCGCGGCATCTTCCAGGGCGGCCCGGCTGGCGACGGTGAAGCTGAGGTGGTCCAGCCCGGCGCGGTGTTCGCTGAAGCGGTCGTTGGCCGGGGCGCTGGCCGGGTCATAAGGAGCGGTCAGGCCGAGCAGGAAGCCGTTTTGCGCCAGCAGCACGCCATTCGGCACCTGCCGGGCCACCTGGAAACCGAGCAAGCGGGTATAAAACTCCTGCGCCCGCGCCACATCGGTGACGGTCAGGCGCACATGATGGATCGCCTGGAGACTGATCGGGTTGCTCATCTGCGGCTCCTTTGCTACACGGGTTCGCTACACGGCACGAACCCTGCGCCGGGGTGGTGCCCGGTGCAGCCACCCCGCCGCATTATACCATAGGAACCGGGCCGCCCGATCGCCGGGCGGATACCCAGCCACCGCCTGGTGTGCTATACTCCCAGTAGACCCTCTATAGGCGGGAGCGCGGCCTTTACTAACGTCCTCGGTATATTTTTGCTAAAGGGAACGTGATGAACTTTATCCAGAACCTGGTCAGCAAGATGCGAGCACGGTCCAAAGCACTGCGGGCAGCGATGGAGGCCGAGTCGCGCACCTGGATGATCCGCTGCCCGCGTTGTGGCTACGAGCAATCGGTCTGGGATTCGGGCGGGGTCATGTACAAGGCCTATGGTACCAGTTGGCAGTACCGGCAGTGCCCGCACTGTGGAAAGCGGGCCTGGAACAAGGTGTACCGGCAGAAACCACCCCAGCCGAAGGCATCCAAGTAAAGCAGAACGCGGGCGTGGCACGGATCATGGAATAGCGAGAGTAAGCAACCCGCTGCGGCACGCCCACAGCAGCCACTCGTCTCTTGCTTGCTACAGTGACGATGTGGTACTATACATAAGCAGAGACTTATCAGAGGAGGATACCCAACATGGCGGTTTTGCATCGCCAGGTGCCCGGCCCGGAAGGGCTGCGCTGGGAAGGGGTCCCTATCAGTGCCTACGGGCCGGACAACAGTACGGCCCTGTATGCCAGTCGCCAGATCCTGATCGGGCAGGCCGAAGCCGCCCCACACTTCCACCTGCGGTACTTCCGCGTGGAGCCGGGGGGCCACACCAGCCTGGATCAACATGCGCATGACCACGGCGTCTACGTCTTGCATGGTCACGCGCAGGTGCGCCTGGGCGACCACACCGCAGACCTCCATCCCGGCGATGTGCTCTATATCGCCGGAGACGAGGTCCACCAGTTCCACACGGCAGGGGCCGAGCCGTTCGGCTTCCTCTGCGTGGTCGCGGCGGTGCGGTAAGGCGCGGGGATGAGGGTTGAGGGTTGAGGGTTGAGGTACGAGGTACGAGGTTTGACGGCGTACTACCTCATTGCTCATTGCTCGTCGCTCATCGCTGAATTCTGGCCGACAGAAGGAGCGAATCGGAGTCTGTTGAATACGTTATATTTGTTGCGGCACGCGGAAAACCCAGCCAACCTGAACGGGGAATTTTCCTACAAGTATGTAGACTACTCGCTGACCCCACATGGCCGCTGGCAGGCGGAACAGGCGGCGGAGTATTTCAAGGATAAGCGGCTCGACGAGATCTATAGCTCGCCGTTGAAACGGGCCGAGGAAACCGCCGCGATCGTCGGGGACGCCGTCCATCTGCCGGTGACGACGATGGAGCAGTTCCGCGAGATCAACGTGGGACGGCTGGAACGCCAGCCGCCATCGGAGAAGAACCACCACCTCTACGACCGGATCATGGAGGATTGGCTGGTCCACCAGAAGCCGGAAAGCCGGTTCCCCGGCGGCGAGGACTACCCAACGCTGCTGGCCCGCATCGAAGACGGGCTGCGAGACATCGTCGCCAATAAGACCGGACGCCGCATTCTCCTCGTCGCGCACGGCGGCATCTTCATCGCCACCATCCGCGCCCTGTGCCTGAACGCGGATAACGATACCATCGTGGATTACCACAACTGCGGGATCAGCGAACTCCGCATCGGGCTGCGCCGCGGCCATCTCGAAGCCCGGCTCCAGCAGTGGGACTACAGTGCTTATCTGGAAGAGGCTGTCGCCGTATGAGCAACGAGTAACGAGTGATAAGCAATGAGTGATGAGTGACGAGGTTAGATGCCCGTGTACCTCGTACCTCAAACCTCAAACCTCGTCACCAATCCCCAACCCCTATGATGCTAGCTGCCTTTCTGGAAGCTCCCGGCCAACTGGTCATCCGCGAAGTGGCGGTGCCGGAGCCGCAACCGGGTGCCGTGGTAATCCGCGTGCGGGCGGCGCTGACCTGCGGGACCGACCTGAAAGCCTATCGGCGCGGCCACCCCAAAATGCCGATGCCGACCCGGTTCGGGCACGAGTACGCAGGTGAGATCGTGGCGGTGGGCGCGGGGGTCACAGGCTGGCGCGAGGGCGATGCGGTGATGGGCGTGCAGACGGGGCCGTGCGGCGCGTGCTACTGGTGCGGGCACGACCAGGAAGAATTGTGCGCCGCGCTCATGGACAGCGCGGCCTGGGGGGCCTACGCCGAGTACATGGAACTGCCCGGCCACATCGTCCGCCAGAACCTGTTCCGCAAGCCGGTTGAGGTGCCCTGGGACGAAGCTGCCCTGCTGGAGCCGCTGGCAAGCGTGATGCGGGGGCAGCGTGCCCTGCGCCTGCGCCCCGACGACACCGTGCTGATCATCGGCGCGGGACCGATTGCTCTGCTCCATGTCATCGCCCTCTGCGCTGCC
>JBBSEL010000740.1:0-3281 GCA_038239755.1 Chloroflexia bacterium
CCACATCTTCCGGGAGAACCAGCAGGTGGCCGAGCGGGTGATGGACTCGAACGCATTGGAGCGGGAACGGGGCATCACCATCATGGCGAAGAACACCGCCATCGTCTACAAGGGCACCAAAATCAACATCGTGGACACGCCCGGCCATGCCGATTTCGGTGGCGAAGTCGAGCGGGTGATGAACATGGTGGACGGCGTGCTGATCCTCGTAGACGCGGTCGACGGCCCCATGCCGCAGACCAAGTTCGTGCTGCGCCAGGCGTTGCAGGCCGGGCACAAGGCCATCCTGGTGATCAACAAGATCGACCGCGCCAACGCCCGCCCCAACCATGTGCTGAACGAGGCGTTTGACCTCTTCCTCGACCTGGGCGCGAGCGAAGAACAGGCCGAGTTCCCGATCATCTACACCAACGCCCTGACCGGCGAAGCAGGCACCGACCATCATCACATGGGGCCGACCCTGGAGCCGCTGTTCGACGCCATCGTCGAGCACATCTCGCCCCCAGAGATCAACCCCGACCAGCCGACGCAGTTGCTGGTCACGACGATGACCCACGACGACTACAAGGGCCGGATTGTGGTAGGCCGCCTGCATAGCGGCAGCATCCGCAAAGCCCAATCGGTGGTGCGGATCGACCACCAGGGCAATATGCTGTCGGGCAAAGTGACCCAGGTCTTCACCTTCCAGGGCCTGGCCCGGCAAGAGGTGGACGAGGCCCTGGCCGGGGATATTGTGGCGATTGCCGGGATCAATGACGTGACCATCGGGGACACGATCGCTGACGCCAACGACCCCCGCCCCCTGCCGCCAATCCACGTTGAAGAGCCGACGCTGCGGATGACCTTCGGGGTCAACACCAGCCCGCTCGCCGGGCGCGACGGCACCTTTGTCACCAGTCGTAAGCTGCGCGAACGGCTCTACGCCGAGCTAGAGCGCGACGTGGCCCTGAACGTGGAGGACACGGAAAGCGCCGACACCTTCCTGATCAGCGGGCGCGGTGAACTCCACCTGGCGATCCTGATCGAGACGATGCGCCGCGAGGGCTACGAGTTCCAGGTGTCCAAGCCGGAAGTGATCTACAAAGAGATCAACGGCCAGCGCCAGGAGCCGTATGAGCAGGTGGAAATCGAAGTGTCGCAAGAGGTGATGGGTGTAGTGGTCGAGATGCTCGGCCAGCGCCGGGGCACCCTGCTCGACATGCGCTACCGCGAGGATGGCTCGGTCCACTATGTCTACAAGGTGCCGACGCGGGGCCTGCTCGGCTTCCGCCAGGCGTTCCTGAGCAACACCCGCGGCCAGGGCATCATGAACACCCTGTTCGCCGGGTATGGCCCGGTCGCCGGGCCGGTCTCCACCCGCGACGCGGGATCGCTGATCGCCTGGGAAACGGGCGTCACCTCCGGGTTTGGCCTGAACACGGCGCAGTTGCGCGGGCAACTCTTCTACGGCCCCGGCGTGGATGTCTACGAGGGCATGATCGTCGGCCAGCACATCCGCGACAAGGACCTGGAAGTCAATGTCTGCCGGAAGAAGCAACTGACCAACATGCGCAACAGCACCGGCGAAGATGCGATCCGCCTGGAGCCGCCGCGCATCCTCTCGCTGGACGATGCCATCGAGTTCCTGGCCGACGACGAACTGCTGGAAGTGACCCCCAAGAACTTCCGCCTGCGCAAGCGCCTCCTCGCCAAGCACGACCGCGATCGGCAGGCCGGGCAGCAGGCGAAGGGCCGCGTGTAACGGAGCGGTTCACCACAGAGAACACAGAGGCCACAGAGATTAGATCACTCTGTGGCCTCTGTGTTCTTCGTGGTGAAGTTATCGTCTGTATATGAGGTAGGAGGCCCGCCTGTGGATACGAACAAACCACTCCCCATCGGCTACTGGCTCAAGCACGCCGACGAAGTGATCACCGCCCATGTCAACCAGGCTTTGAGCGACAACGGCCTGACCCGCTTCCACTGGCAGGTGCTCAACACCGTCCACGATGCCGGGACGATCACGAAAGCGCAGGTCTTTGAACCGCTGCAAAGCTTCGTGGATGCCGCCGGGCTGGACGCCATCATTGCCGACTTTGTCGGGCGCGGCTGGATGATCACCCAAGACCAGGCGGCGGATGGCACGACCACGCTCTCACTCACCCCTGATGGCGTGGCAGGCTTCGAGACGATTTTCAACATCCAGCGGGGCGTGCGCCAACGCTCGATGCAGGGCATCACCCCGGAAGAATATCAAACAGTGATCCGCGTGCTGCAACGGATCGTCAGCAACCTGGAATAAACGGATGATTCACCACGAAGGACACGAAGAACACGAAGATCTAATCACTTCGTGTCCTTCGTGTCCTTCGTGTCCTTCGTGGTGAATCCTTACCGCCCCAGCAAGGCCGCGAGGAGCCGGGCGATGTTCCAGGCATCGTCGGCCCCGCGGTGGTGGGTGCCTTCCAGCGGCAAGCCCTGGCGGGCCAGCGCATCGGCCATACCCACTTCGGCGGGCAGGGCGTGGACCAGGGCAAACAGCGTCTTGACATTCAGGTGCCGCGCCCCGAACGGGTAGGGGATGCCCCGCGCTCCGCACTGCCGCTCGAACTGCTGCCGGTCATACTCGCCGTAGCTGGCCCAGATGCGGTCTTTCACCGTGTAGCGGTTTTTCAGCAGCGCGCACGCCTCGCGGAAGGAGAAGCCATCGTCCACGGCGGCCTGGGTGAGCGTGGTTAGTTGGGTGCAGAAGGCGCTGACCTGGGATCGTTCGGGCCGCACCAGCAGGCTCGCCTTCTCCCGCCGCTCGCCCGACGCTACGTCCAGCACGCACAACCCGATCTCGATGATCTCGGCCTCCTGATCGGGTGGGGGCGAGGCCGCCCAGCAGGTCGCTTCGATATCCACCACCAGGATGGTGTCCGCCGGTTTGGTCATAGAGGCCCTTTCTGTTCTGCGGGGTAGGCTAGCGGCGGGCCGGGCTGGCGCTTTCCAGCAGGCGCTTGACGTTGCCCAGGTTGGTTTCGATCTGGCGCTGGACCAGGGGTTGGATCAGCGGGGCAAGGAGCCGGAGCAGGCCGCCCGGCTGGCTGTCGTCCACCGAGGTGAAGCGCACCGCGTCGCCATCAGGGGCAAAGGTGTAGTGCCCGGCGAACTGGATCGGCCCGGCGGTGCTCTTGTACTCAAAGCGGCGCGGCGGCTCATAGACGGTGACCACGAACTCGGTCTGGAAGCGCTGGATCAGGAATTTATTGCTCTGGCGAAAGGTGGCCCCGACACGCAGCGGGCCGGACGAGGTTTGC
>JBBSEL010000741.1:0-3277 GCA_038239755.1 Chloroflexia bacterium
CGGCGGCGACCGCGTACACCCCCAGATTGTGCCGGGCCAACAGGAGCCGGGCCGGGTCACGGTCGGCAGCCAGGGTGCGCCCGGCCACCGCCGCCAGCGCCAGCGTATCGCCGCCAATGCCGCAGGTCAGGTCGGCCACGCTGCGCCCGGCGAACCGCGCCGCCCGGTGCCGCGCTACGATCTCGCCCGTCGCTTGCTGCACCCCCGTGTCCGTGAACAGCATCGCTCCGGCCCGCGCAAACTTACTCGCCCCCTGCCGCCGCCACGCCGCCTGATCCAGCACCGCCCCCGCCTGCTCCGGCGTGAGCGTGCGCCGCAGCCGCCCCAGGTTCGCCAGGTGGTGCGCCGGGCCGGGGGGCAGGCGTTCGGCTTCGGCCAATGCAGCCTGTCCGGCGGGGGAGCGGAGGAAGCGGGCGGTGATAAGATCCATGAGGCCATTATAGCCGATGGCGGGTCGGTCAAACGACGGATTGACACGGTTGCAACGGAGCGGTATAATAAAGCGTACATGGGTAGTGTATGGGAAGGAGAATTTCACCATGACTAACCCAGAACGAACCAGCGGACTTCTACGATTGTGGCGTGTTGTAACAGCGCCTTTCCGAGCCTTGACCAGCCTAGTTGCTAACTCGCCGGTTCCGCCGATGTCGCGGCTTGGTGGCCGGGAGATCGATCCTTCGCTGACGAGCATGGCGGCAACCGTGCAACTGCACAGTCGCCCGTCCCATAAGACAACTAAATAGCACACAAACGTCGAGCAGGAGGAGTAAGCCGCTCGGCCCCCCGACTAGAGAACGCAGGTCAACGGCTGGAAGCCTGCGGGGGTGGGTTAGGCTGAACGTCGCCTGGGAGTTGGTGCGGGGAACGCTCTTGTTGGGGCTGGTACTCACATCCGGGTTCGCCCGTTAGCGCGGTCTTAAGGGCTTGCTGTGCAGCGCACGCAGGCCGAACTAAGGTGGTACCACGAAGGGAAACCCTCTCGTCCTTATACTGGACAGAGGGGTTTTTTATTGCGGATTTTGGATTGCGGATTGCGGATTAGGGACGACTGACGGCTATGGACCGGATACGGTACTGCATCGAAATACGCGACGAGTGGACGGCCCGCGAGCTGGAGGAGTGGCTGGCCGAGGCGGCGACGGCGGTGGGCCATGCCGATTTCCGCGCCGAGGTCCACGGGGTGGCGGGGGTGGACGGCAAGACTTACGCCGAGGTGAGCCTGACGCCGCCCAACGCGATCCCGGCGGTGCTGCGGATGGCGGCGACGGCGGGGCGGGCGCTGGGCTGGCTCGATCCGCCCGCCTGCGATGAGTCGCAGCGCGACTCGACCCTGCCCCCGCTCGACCCGGCGCAAGCGGGTTTCACCCCCGCCCGCTGGGACGCGGCTACGCAGACCTGGCAGCCGACTGGCTTTGTCCCCTGCGCCGCCGTCCACTACGTGCAGCGCCGGACGACGTACTTTCGGTTCAGTGTATTGAGGGGATCATAGATGGGCTACTATATCCAGCAATTGAGCACTGAGTTTGTTATACAGGGTAACAACTGTGCTCCAGCGTTGGCAGTGCTCAAGGCATTAGTAAAGCGAGCACCCATCGTGGATCAATCGGGTAGTCACTTCTCCTTTGTTGAGACAGCGGCATTTCTGAACGCGAACACATTGCAAGAGGCATTGATTGCCTGGCGCTGGAAGCCCGAATTAATAGCGGACGATGGGTCCATTTTGGAGCTTCGTTTTACCGGTCAGAAACTTGGCGATGACGATATTTTGTTTGCAGCGCTCGCTCCTTATGTAGAACCGGGTAGTTATATCACAATCGTAGGAGAGGGCGAAGACGGCGGTGAGTTCTGGCGCTGGGTATTCGATGGTCAGCACGTCTATCATGTGAATGGTCAGGTAGAGTTTGAAGCTCCAACAATTGAGAATCAGTTGGATCTTGACCAGCTCCCCGGCTTTGTGGTGTTTAAAAGCAAAAAGGATCAACGATGTTAGCATTTGATTGGATAATGCGAGGGTTTACCGGGGGCGATCTGTCCGCCCCCGCAGCGGTTGCGCCTGGCGTGGACATTGTTGGATGGTTGAACGATGTATACACGTTAAGGAGCAATTGCCATGAACCCGAACGAGACGAACCCGGAGGAGATTCCCCTGTGGCGGCGGCGCGCCCCGCAATTGGACGACACGAGCTTTACGCCCGGCTGGTTGGAGCAAGACCAGCGCTATGAACAGGACGAGGATGATTTCAGTCATTCGATTGGCATTTTACGCAAGTGGGAGGAGCACCCCGTGACCGAGACCCCGGCCCCCGCGACGCAGCAGCGGGGCGAGATGGCGAAAGCCTATGACCATACCCAGGTGGAGCGCCGCTGGTACGAGTGGTGGGAGGCGCAGGGCTACTTCAAGCCGCGCCTGAACCCCGACCGGAAGCCGTTCACGATCATCATGCCCCCGCCCAACGTGACCGGGGAACTGCACCTGGGCCACGCGCTGACGGCGACCATCGAAGACATCATGATCCGCTGGCACCGCATGGCGGGCGACCCGACGCTGTGGCTGCCGGGCACCGACCACGCGGGCATCCACGGCCAGTATGTGGTGGAGCGCGAACTGGCGCGGCACGACCTGAGCCGGGCCGAGATCGGGCGCGAGGAGTTCCTCAAGCACGCCTGGGCCTGGATGCGCAAGTATATCCCCATCATCCGCGAGCAGCACAAACGGCTGGGGGCCAGCGCCGATTGGAGCCGCGAGCGCTTCACGATGGACCCCGGCCCGGCCCGCGCCGTGCGGACGGTGTTCAAGCACCTGTTCGACAAGGGGCTGATCTACCGGGGCGAGCGGATCATCAACTGGTGCCCGCGCTGCCGCACCTCGCTCTCCGACCTCGAAGTGGAGAACGAGGAGGAGCAGGGGCACCTGTGGACGCTGCGCTACCCGATAGAGGACGATCCCAACGATGCCATTCTGGTGGCGACCACCCGGCCCGAAACGATGCTGGGCGATACCGCCGTGGCCGTGCATCCCGACAACCCGCGCTGGAAGGCGTATGTCGGGCGCAAGGCGATGCTGCCGCTGATGAACCGGCCTATTCCCATCGTGGCCGACGCAGCGGTGGAGACCGATTTCGGCACCGGCGCGGTAAAGATCACCCCCGGCCACGACCCGCTCGACTTCGAGATCGGCCAGCGGCACGGGCTGGAAGTGATCAACCTGCTCAACCCCGACGCCACGCTGAACGAGAACGCCGGGCGCTACACCGATCTGCCGGTGCTAGCGGCGCGC
>JBBSEL010000742.1:0-3268 GCA_038239755.1 Chloroflexia bacterium
CCCGGCCCGGCCAGGATCTCGTGGATCGCCAGCCGCCCGCCGGGCCGCAGTACCCGGTGGATCTCCGCATACATCCGGGCTTTGTCGGCGATGTTCATCGAGGAATGTTGCGTCCAGGCCAGGTCGAACGCGGCAGGGGCGAACGGAAGATCCAGCGCGTTGCCCTCCTCGAATGTCACCCGATCGGCCAGGCCCATCCGCTCCGTGAGCGCCGCCCCCACCGCGCAATAGGCGGCGGTCAGGTCCAGCACCGTCACCCGGCAGCCGAACGTCCCCGCCAGCAGCCGCGCCGCCCCGCCAATCCCGCCGCCCACGTCCAGCACCCGCTGATCGGCCCCCACCTCGGCCAGGTGCGCGAGATCCAGGGTGGCCGCCTGGCCCCCCGTGTGGAACTGGTCCACCGGAGCCAAATCGTCCGGCGTGAGCGCGGTCAGGTCCTTCCCCGCCACCTGGAGACCCGCCAGGATCGCCGCCTCCAGGTCCGTCTCGCCATAATGCGCCCCAATCGCCGCCGCATATCCATCACTCGCCATGCGTGACTCCATCCTTTTTGATAGCCCCCGTTCCTCTTGCTACCAGACAGCGATATTGGGGCAACGTCAATTGTTAGTGTAGGGGCGTCCGGCGAACTTTGCAAGAGCCATGGCCCCATCCCAGGCCGGAGTAGCCCGGGAGCGATTCCCCTGCCGGTCGCCACTACACCAAGATCGGGGCCGTGGGGTAACCGTTGCTGGTCTTTGAACCGCACTGCCTCCAAACCATACAAAGGGCGCGAAAAAGCCCAACGGCGCAGGCAAACGCCCGCGCCGTCAGGATTATACTGTATATCGCCCGCGCACGTTGCTCAGGGGGTGGCGGCCAGGCCGTCGCGCAGCCGCGCCCAGGTCACTTCGAGCGCTTCGGGCAGCACCTTCGTCTGGCCGACCACCGGCATAAAGTTGGTATCGCCGTTCCAGCGCGGGACCAGGTGAAGATGCACATGGTCCGCGATCCCGGCCCCGGCGACGAGGCCCAGGTTCATGCCCACGTTATACCCCTGCGGCGCATAGACTGCGGTCAGCACCCGCACCATCCGCTGCAACGCCGCCATCAGTTCGGCCAGTTCGTCGGCGCGCAGCAGGGTCACGTCGGCCAGGTGGCGATAGGGCACGATCATCAGGTGAGCAGGATTGTACGGGTAGAGATTGAGCAGCGCGAAGGTGTGCGCGCCGCGCCACAGGATCAGGTTGAGCGCGTCGGCCCCCGCCCCTTCGGCCACCTTGTCGCAAAAGATGCAACCGGTCGTCGGCGGCGGGGTCGGCTCCGGCGCGGGCGGCGCGTCGGCCACCGGGGGGGTTGGGGAGGCGGGCGCGCCGCTATCCCCTGCAATGTAGGTCATACGCCACGGTGCCCAGAGTGTTTCCATAAGGGGGTGTTGGGGTTGGGGGTTGGGTAGTAAGGTTAGAGGGTGGGGTCAGTCATTCAGGGGCAAGGTTCAGGGGTTAGAGGTCAGCTAATCCACCAACCCCTAACCCCCGATCCCCAACCCCTGTTAGTCGCTCATCCGCGGGTCGAGCGCGTCGCGCAGCCCGTCACCGAAGAAGGTGAAGGCCAGCGTGAGCAGCGCGATACAGGTCGCCGGGACCCACACCAGGTGCGGGGCGGCGTTGATGTTCGAGTAGCCATCCTGGATCATCGCACCCCAGGTGGGCCGGGGCGGGCGCACGCCGATGCCGATATAGCTCAAAACCGCTTCGGTGATGATCTGGCCTGGCACGGCGAAGGTAGCCGCCACGATGATCGGCGCCAGGCTGTTGGGCAGCAGGTGGGAGAGCATGATCCGCCAGGAGGGCGTGCCGATGGCGCGGGCCGCCTCGATGAACTCCTTCTCCTTGAGCGACAGCACCTGCCCACGCACCAGGCGGGCCATGCCAACCCAGTTGACAATCGACAGCGAGACGAAAATGAGCAGCAGCCCATCCAATGCGGCGGCGATGGGGGTGCCACGCAAGGCGCTCATCAGAATGATCACGAACAGCAGGTCGGGGAAGGCATAGACCACGTCGGTAACCCGCATCAGGAAGTTATCCACCCGCCCACCCAGGTACCCGGCGGTCATACCCACCAACAGGCCCAGGAAGACGATGATCGATGTCGGGATAAAGCCTACCGCCAAGGAGACCTGCGCGCCCCACATGACGCGGCTCAGCACATCGCGGCCCCCCGCATCGGTGCCCAGCAAGAAGCGCGGATTGCCGCCCGCCTGCCAGGCCGGGGGCAACGTGGTGCCGCCGCCGCCGGGATCACCAGGCCGGCTCATATAGTCGCTCGGCGGGAACGGCGCGAGCACCGGGGCCAGGATGGCGATCAGGGCAATCAGCAGGATCACGATGACACTGGCAACCGCCATCTTGTTGCGCCGCAACCGCCGCAGGGCATCGCCCCACAGGCTACGGGCCGGGCGGGTCAACTCAAAGGCCCCGGCTTCGGGGGCGGTACTGGTAACAGCCATGTGAAATCTCCTATTCTGGGGGTGCGGGATCGGGGGTGAAAGGCTGGGCGACCACTCCCCGCTCCCTAGCTGCTACTTCGCGACCTTGATCCGGGGATCGAACAGGCCATAACTGACGTCGATCAGCAAGTTGCCTACCGCGATCAACAGGGCATAGAACAACGTCGTGCCCATGATCATGGAATAATCCCGCGCTCCGATCGCATTGACGAAGAACCGCCCGATGCCGGGGACCGAAAAGACATTCTCAATGATGAACGAGCCGGTGACCAACCCGGCAGCAATCGGCCCCAGCACCGTCCAGACCGGGATCATGGCGTTCTTCAGCACATGGCTGATGACGACCACCTGTTCGGCCAGGCCCTTGGCGCGGGCGGTGCGCACATAGTCTTGCCGCAGCGCCTCCAGCATCGAGGAGCGGATCAGCCGGGCCATGTAGGCGGCGGGGGTCACGCCCAATGCAATGGTCGGCAGCACCCAGGCCCGCCAGTCGCTCCAGTCTGTCGCGGCCACCGGGAATAGGTTGGCCCCCACGGCGAGGAAGATGATCAGGTAGATGCCCAGCACAAACGAGGGCACCGCAATCCCCACCGTGGCAAAGAAGAGGGCGAGGTAATCGACCCAGCTATTCTGCCGCAAGGCGGCGATGATGCCCAGCGGCAAGCCCAGCAGCAGGGCGAAGATCAGCGCTTGCAGCCCCAGCCGGGCGCTGAACGGCAGCCCGTCGCCCAGCCGCTGGTTCACCGTCACGCTGGGTCGCTGGTAGGTCGGCCCCAG
>JBBSEL010000743.1:0-3254 GCA_038239755.1 Chloroflexia bacterium
AGATCCACTCCGATGCCTCGCACCGTTTCGAGCGCAATGTGGATCCCAACGTGGCCGAAGCGGCCCTTCATCGCGCCGCCGAACTGATGCGCGAACTGGGCGGCGGCACCATCCGCCGGGGGGCCGTGGACCGCTATCCGCGCCCGCGCAACCCCATCGTGGTCACGGTGACTCCGCACGAGACGGAGCGGCTGCTGGGCCAGCGCCTCTCCGCCGACGCCATCGCCACGCACCTGCGGCGGCTCGATTTCGGCGTGGCGGTGCCGCCCGGCGCGGCGGACGACCCCTACGCGGCGCTTCAGGTGACCGTGCCGACCTACCGCAATGACGTGACCATCGCCGCCGATCTGGTGGAGGAGGTCGCCCGCATGGTCGGCTACGACAACCTGCCGGAAACGCTGCTCAGTGGCGAACTGCCGCCCCAGCACCGCAACATCACCTACGAGATGGACCAGGCGATGCGCGACCGGCTGGCGGGGGCGGGGCTAGACGAGGTAATCAGCTACGCCCTGATCAGCCGGGCCATGCTGGAACGGATGGGGCCACCTGCGCCGGAAGGGGCTGCTGCGCCCGCGAATGGCAAGACGCGCACCTGGCGCTACCTGCCCTACGACCCGGCGCTGCCCCTGGTGGCGCTGGCGAACCCGATCAGCCAGGAGCAGGAGATCATGCGGCCCAGCCTCTTGCCGTCGCTGCTGGCGACGCTACGGGCCAACCTGCGCAACGAGCCGCGCATCGCCATCTTCGAGGTCAGCCACGTCTACCGCTCGCCCACGGCAGAGCGAATCGCCGCCCGGCAGGCGACGCTGGACAGCGACCCACGCTGGCCCGCGCTGGAAAACGAAGCCGATCTGCCGGAGGAGCCGGTGCGCGTGGCCGGGCTGCTGACCGGATCGCGTCTGCCGCGATCCCGCTTCAGCCGCGCCGACGCGCCGGGCGAACAGATGGACTTCTTCGACGCGAAAGGGGTGGTCGAAACCGTGCTACGCGGCTTCAACATCCGCAACGTCAGCTACGAGTCGGTGGAGGCGGCCTGGTTCCATCCGGGCCGGGCGGCGGCTGTGGTCGTGGGCGATCGGTTGCTCGGCGTGGTGGGCGAGTTGCACCCTCGCCTGGTCGCCGCCTGGGATCTGCCCGATGGGCGGATTGGGGCGTTCGACCTGGACATGGCCGTGATCGAAGCGTTGGGGCAGGTGGAGCCGCGCCACGCGCCGCCCAGCCGCTACCCGGCGACGATGCAAGACCTGGCCGTGGTGGTGCCCGATGCCGTGCCCGCCGCCCGTGTCGAGGCGCTGATCCGCGAAACCGGCGGCAAACTCCTGGTCGGGGTGACGCTGTTCGATGTCTACACCGGCGCACCGGTCCCGCCCGGTTCGCGCAGCCTGGCCTACGCCCTCGCCTTCCAGGCCCTCGACCGCACCCTGAGCGAGGAGGACGTGACCAAGCTCCGCACGCGCCTGATCAACCGCCTCCAGCGGGAAGTCGGGGCGACGTTGCGGGCGTAACAGCGATCAGGGATCCGGGATCAGGACGTGCTTAGCCCCGGCGGGGCGACAGAGAGTAGCCCACGGCGCAAGCCGTGTGGATCCGGCGACACCATCCCAAGCCCCGGCGGGGCGACAGAGAGTAGCCCACGGCGCAAGCCGTGTGGATCCGGCGACACCATCCCAAGCCCCGGAGGGGCGACAGATGGATGCGCATTCTGGCACGTCTGTCGCCCCTCCGGGGCTATAATAGGGTGGCCTTCTCCCACGGTTGGCACCGTGGGCTACTGTCTGCCGCCCCGCCGGGGCTAACAACTCGCAACCCGCAACTCGCAACACAACTCGCAACTCGCCGCTAAAGCAGGTATAATACTTCCAGCATTTCCCGGTTGACGACGAGGCCGCCGTAGTGCTCAGGAGGATGATCGGGGCGCTCGGCCAGATAGATGTCGGCGTCGTAGAAGAGCATGAAGTCGCTGCGCTGGGTCTCCATCATTTCCAGCAGGCGCTGGCCGGGCAACAGCGGCAGGTGGGCGTTGAAGACAAACGCGCCGATGAAGCCCAGGCAGGGGGTCAGGATCGAGCGTTGAAAGCTCACATCGTCGGCAGAGGGGGCGGCCTGCTCCTTGCTCACCCCGGCGATGACGATCCGGGTGCGGCGGATCACAGTGGCCTGGGCATTCGGCCCGGTCGCCTCACCGATCAAGACCAGCGGGCCAACCGTGGCCCCATCAATGCTGATATATTCGCGGTCGGCGCTGTTGAGCAGGTCGATCACCCGGCGATAGGGCAGGGTGACGGTACCGCGCACGACCACCCGGTCGGTGTAGGCGGCGAATTCGATACGGTTGTGCGCAAAGGCATCGGCCATAGGGGTATTCTCCTGTCGGTTGGGATAGCGGCGCAACAGCGTGGTTCGCAACAATCGGGTTGGCGGATTAATACGACAATAGCACAGCGGGCCGGTTTAAGCAAGCGGGGCCAACACCGGCCACCGTCACCGCCGCCGGAACACTCTGGCTGCTGACTGCTGACTTCTGATTTCTCGGTTTGTGGTAGAATAGGGCAGAAAGCGAGGAGACGTGGACGCAAGCTCACCAAACGCCCCCCCGATGTGGCTGACCGGGATCGACCCGGCAGAGGAAGTGCCGGTGCCGCTCGAAGTGCTGGCCCGCCGCCTGGGCCGCCCGCCGCATGAGATCGTGCGGCTCGACACCGACGAGAACCCCTACGGCCCGTCGCTGCGCGTGCTGGAAGTGCTGGGCAGCGCCGACAACCTCCACCGCCCGCCCGATCCCGAAGCCCGCGATCTGCGTGCGGCGTTGCAGACCTACACCAGCATCCACCGCGAGCGGATCAGCGTGGGGGCCGGGCTGGCCGAGTTGTGCGCCCGCGTGATACGGGTTGGCACCCGGCCCGGCCAGACGATCCTAACCTGCCCGCCCACCCGCAGCCTCTATGCCATCCTGGCCGAGCGCGAGGGCCGGGTGGTGCGCCCGGTGCCGCGCACCGCCGACTACGGGCTGGACATGGCCGCGCTGGAACAGGCACTCGACGCGCCAGGGGTGGGTGCGGTCATCCTCGCCACCCCCAACGATCCGACCGGCTCCACCGTCGCCCCCACCGACATCGTCCGCCTCTTGCGCCACGAGCCGCTGGTCATCGTGGACGAAACCTATTTTGAGTTCGCCGGGCATAGCTGCTCCCGCCTCGTGGCCGAGTTCGACAACCTGGTGGTCCTCCGCGATTGCGGGCCGTGGGCGGGGTTGG
>JBBSEL010000744.1:0-3254 GCA_038239755.1 Chloroflexia bacterium
CCTTGAACGCGGGTTCATCGAAGCAGGGGAAAATCGAGCGGGCGTCGGTCTCCTCGCACTGGGTACAGAGCAGTTGCTCCGGCCCATCCTGCGCCCGGTACAGCCCCTTCAGCAGCGGGTTCAGCGGCGCATGGAACGCGATTGTCAGCGTTGCCGGGCCGACCGGCACCGCCGCCCCGAAGCCGATGGTGGCAACCTCGCGTGCGCGGTCAATCGTAATCGTCCCCGGCCACACCTGCCCCGCGGCCTGCACCGTCGCCTCGGTCAGCGCCAGGTCCCGCGTGTGGACTTCAATGCTGTCCCGCGCCTCCACCATCGTGAGGTGGATGCACACGTGCCCCCCAAACGTCTCGCGGTCCAGCCGGGCGTCAATCTCCACCTCATACAACTGCGGCACTGCATGTGGCGGTAGGCGATAAGCTTTCGGGTTCAATCGGCCTCCAAAAGTGCGAACGAGCCGGTTAAGCGTCATTGGCAACCCATCACGGCTGCGCTGGCCCCCACCCGACTGTTATCCTGCGCTCAACGGAGGATCTTGTTGAGGGGCTAGATCGTTGAGGAAGCGTCGGAATCGCTATGGGCGGTTCTGAATTACACTCCACGCTGTCATCCTGAGCGTAGCGAAGGTGGGCTCGGCGGTCAATGGTGCTCAGGCCAAGACCCCGATCTTCGATAACGATCATATAGCCCGAACCAGATCCTTCGCTGCGCGCAGGACGACAGCGGGGGTAACAAATCACACCTACCGACTCAGGCCCCGTCGCCCGCCGTCGCTTCGTGCGCTTCGTCCCCTCGTGCGTGCGGGGTGCAAACGCGGGTGGCGTTACGCCCCCGCGCCCACCGGTTCACGCTCTAGGCGGCTCAAGATGTGCATGATCTCTTCCACGCACGCCTGCTGCCAGCGCCGCAGCCGTCCCATCCGCAACTCGCGCAGCGGCTCGGCCAGCAACGCCTGCCCCTCCGGCGACTGGTCGGTATAGGCCCGCCCCGGCGCGATCACATCGCTATGCCGCTCGGCCCAGGTATCGATCAGGTGCTGCCGTTCCGCGTTCACCGAGCCAGGCCGCTCGATAAAGGAGCCGAGTTCGTTCATATTCTCATCGAAGAACACGAACACCGGCACCGCCCGGTACTTCCCCTCTTTCAAATACTGGTCGGCCAGATCCAGGTTTTGATCGCGCAAGAACACCTTCATGTCCCAGCAATCGCTGCACTCGGCCAGCCGCCCAAACACCGGGACATAGGTCAGTGCATCGCCGCACCAGTCCTCGGTGATAATCATCACATTCAGCGGCACGTTCAAGTTGCAGACAAAATTCACGGCATCGCCCGCCAATTCGGCCTGATCGTAATTGTCGACAAACTTCTCCTGGTTCTGCTGCATTTGCGCGATATATTCCTGGAAACTCAGCCCCTGCGCAAAACGTTCTTGTGTCACGGCCATTGGGTCTAAACGCTCCTTTGATTAAGATTCAACTGCTCTCCATAGTATACTGCATGGCAGGTTATGTGCCAGGGGTGCAGCTTACAAAACCACCGGATCGCCTGCCACAGTGGCTGTCACCCGAGTAAGCACGCCGCCGCCCACCCGGCCATCCCGCCGCGCACCGCTGGGGTCACGGTCACATTATGCAGCCGGGTGTGCATCACTTCGGGCAAAAGGCCGCGCACCGGGGGAGCCTCGCTATAGAGCATGTGCGTCGCCTGGGGGATCACCCACAACTCGTCAACGGCCTGGGGGTGCGACTGGCGGGCTTGCTTAATCCGTTCCATCCCTTCCTCCACCGGCACCACCGTATCCTCCGCACCCCACACGCAAAGGATCGGGCAGGCGAGCCGGGCATAGATCGCGGCAATATCGAACGCGCCATCTTTCCAACCCCCGCCCCGTTCGTCGCGGATCTGCGCGATAGGCACCAGCGGCGGCACCGGTTGCAGGCCGGGCGCGTGGTCATGGTGCTTCGGCAACCGCTGCAACTCCGCATCGGTGTTGACCTGCTGGAGCAGCCCTTCTAGCTCCGCGTTCCACTGCCCGTCAATGTAGAACTGGAAGAGGGCCGCCCACAGCCGGGAAACCAGCGCCACCGCACGGGGCGATGCCCCCAACGCCTGGGCCACGTTGGCCCGCCGGATCTGCTCTTGCCGCGCCGGGGTCACCCCGGCCACCGATGCCCCGATGACAAACGCTGTCGCCCCCGTCTGCTCTGCCACCAGCGCCCCCACCCAGGCCCCGTTGCTGATCCCCCAGGTGCCGATCCGGTCCGCCTGCACGGCGGGATGCGCTTGCAGCGCCCGGAAGACGGCGGTCGCATCGTCGGCCAGCAACGAGATCTCGGAAAACAGCGGCTTGCCGGTCGAGTCGCCCCAGCCGCGCTTGTCGTAAATAAAGGCGGCGATGCCCCGCTCCACAAACGGCTCCGCGAACAGGCGATAATAGTCCCGGTGATGGATGCTGGCGTGATGGGTCAGGATCACGGCAGGGTGCGGCCCGGCCCCCGGCGGCAGCAACAGCGTCCCGCTCAGGTGGTAATCCGGCCTGGGCACGCGCACGTCCTCTTCCCGGTCCCAGGCGATGTGCTCGGCGCGGATCGGAGGCCGATCCGCCTCCTCCCAGGTCAGCGCGGGTGCCCCTTCCGCCGGGGTGGCGAAGCTCAGCCGCTCCAACCGTTCGCTCAGAAAGCGGTCGGCCCCCAGTGGATACAACCGGGTCACGTAATCCTGCTCGCTGTAGAAATACAGTGGCCCCTCCGTGCGCGCATCCTGGCTCAGCCGGATCTCGCGGTCGGGGGCCAGCCGGTAGTGCCCGATCACCCCCTGGTATGCGTGCCGGGTCAGGGGGTAGAGGGGCTGCAAGTCGCAGGTGCCTGCCGCTGCCCCCTCCTTGACCGTGCCGGTCAGGCGTCCCCCCACGAACGTACCGGTGCCCGTGAGCGCCTCTGCCTGGAACGCAACCCCAGCCGCGTCCATCTGTACCTGGCTGAGGGGGATCTGGAACACGACGCGATTGGGCCGGTCCAGCGTGCCGGATCGGTCAGCCCGGATCGTCAGGTACACGAACTCCGCCTGCTGGCCCAGCGTCAGTGTGCCGACCATCTCTATGTCGCTGCTCATCGGCTCCTCCATCGGTCGGTTGGGTGACATTATCTGTTGTCATTATACTGTCGCTGCCAGTGGGCGTGTGCATCATTCATCTATCAACCCAGGGCGGCTGCCCTCTTTGCAAGCGGGCAGTTCTGGCTCCCTGTGATGCCTGC
>JBBSEL010000745.1:0-3247 GCA_038239755.1 Chloroflexia bacterium
AGGCCCGCTGTGGGCGCGGCGGCGGAACCGCGCGTCTGGGCGTAGACCGTCTGGTAGCGTTCGGGGTCGGCGGGGGTCTGCTTGATATAAGGCGGCAGGGGCAGGAGGCCGAACCGCTCCAGCCACGGTGCAGGCGGCGCGCTGAAGCGCAGCACCCGCCCGCCCACCTCGGTGCGCCCCACTACTTCGGCCTCGATCACCGGGCCGTTTTGCGGCGCGGCAAAACGCAGGCGGGTGCCGGGGCGGATGCTGCGTCCCGGCTGGACCAGCGCCTCCCAGAGCAAGGCCGTGTCGGCGGCGGGCGGGGCATCATCCAGGGTGCCGGTCGCATCCGTGCTGGGACGCAAAAGGAGCGCCTCCACCTTTCCACCGGTCAGGACCTTTTCACCAAAGAGCCGCGCCGGGATGACCCGGCTTTCGTTGGCGACCAGCAGATCGCCGGGGCGCAGGTAGGTGCCGATGTCGCGGAACACACGGTGCTCAATGTCGCCGTTATCACGGGGCAAGACCAGCAGGCGCGAGGCATCGCGCGGCTCGGCGGGGGTCTGGGCGATCTGCTCGTGCGGCAGATGATAGTCAAAGTCGCTGGTACGCATAGATGGGGTCGGTTGGCTCACAGGTAAGGGCTGGATTCGGCAGCACCGGCCAGCAGGCTGCCCGCCGGGATGAATTTCGCCAGTGGCCCGGCCCACAGTGCGTCGAGCAGATCGGGAGTCGGGTAGGCCCCCAGGTAATAGGCCCCGCCGCCGCCCATCCCCGCCTGGTGGGTGAGCGCCGCCCCCCCGGCATAGTAGTCGGCGGCGTAGGTCCATACCGCCGTCGCGTCGCTCGGCTGCAACACCTCGGCCCAGGTCGGGCAGGCGACCGTGCTGCCGGGGGCCGTCTCCACCAGGGCCGACATGGTCGGCGGCAGTGACAACGTCTCGGCCACTTCCATGCCGAACAGCGTGGTCAGCCCTTCCGGCAGCGCGCTTTCCACCCACGTATTATAGGTGGTGCGGGTATGGAGCCGGAGCGCGGCCAGCAGGGTGCCCCCGGCGGCCACGTAGTGGTGCCAGTGCTCGGCTTCGTCCTCATCATAGAGGGTGGCACACGAGGCGATGACCAGCTTGTAACCGTCCAACCGATGCCCGCGCCGGATGACATCCACCCGCACGCCGCGCCGCCACAGGCTCTCGTAGAAGGCCAGGGCTACGGTGCGGTAGCGGAAATCGCGGTTGTGCGGCTCCTGCTGGATCGACCAATCGTCGTCGTAGCTCCACAGGAGCGCCACCGGGGCTTGCTGGCGGAAGACGGGCAGCATGGTCGGCAATTCTTGCGCGAGCGCAGCCACCTCACCATAGCCCCGATCCGGGGTGGCATCGTGGCGCAGCAGGCCGCTGTGGTATTGCTCCGCGCCCACGGTACCCGCCCGCCAGCGGAAGTAGACCACCGCCGCCGCGCCGTGCGCCCGCGCCTCCAGCGTCCAGTTGCGCACCTGGCCGGGCGGCACCGGCGGGTTATAGGCCGTCCAGTTGATCGGTCCCGGCTGCTGCTCCATCACCCAGTAGGGCTGGCCCTTCAGGCCCCAGACAAAATCGTGGTTGAACCCCACTTCGGCGGGGCCGCTCACTCCATGCGGGTAATTGTCCCAACTGATAAAGTCGAGCGGGGCAGCCAGGTCGTAATAATCCACCTGGTCATCGCCAACCGAGAGGTTGGTGGTCAGGAACGCGCCGGGGTCGGCATCGCGCAAGAGGCGGACCTGCTCCTGCATAAAGTCCACGGTGAGATAGGAGGCGAAACGATAGTAGTCGAGGACGAGGCTGGGATTGGGGTCCGCGACCACTGAGGTCAGCGGCACCGGGATCTGGGTCCAATCGCTGTAGGTCTGGCTCCAAAAGACGGTGCCCCAGGCCTGGTTCAACGCGCCCAGCGTGCCGTATTTGTGCTCCAGCCATTGTTGGAACCCGGTGCGGCAGTGGGCACAGTAGCAGCGCGCGGTCCTGGCGTTGCCCAATTCGTTGTCGATCTGCCAGCCGATCACCGAGGGGTGCGCGCCAAAGTGGGCCGCCTCGGCGGCGACGATGCGGCGGCAGGCGGCGCGGTAGACCGAACTAGAGGGGCAGTAGTGCCGTCGCCCCCCGAAGGAGGTTAACTGCCCATCGGCACGCACCGGCAGCACATCGGGATTATCGGCGGCCAGCCAGGCGGGCGGCGCGGCGGTCGGCGTGCCGAACACCACCTGCAAGCCCTCGTTCGCCAGCGTAGCCAGCGCGGCATCGAACAGGCTCCAGTCGAAGCGTCCCGCCGCAGGTTCCAGCGAGGACCAGGCAAATTCACCGATCCGCACCACCGACAGCCCGGCCTCGCGCATCATCCGGGCATCGGTGGCCCAACGCCCCCGCTCCCAGTGCTCCGGGTAGTAGTCCACACCCAATCGCATAGTTGCCACGCTCCCGTACTGAAGGATACAAGGATAAGAACTGAGGAATCTGCCAACGCTGCCCTATTATAGCGCATTTTGCCCGATGGATCTGCTACCGGGCAAACGGGCGCGGCTGAAACGCAACGAAGGGGGCAACGCCGTTGTTGCCCCCCTCGTGTTCGTGTGCTAGTAGAGCTGGCACAGATGCCGGATCGTGCCGTCCGGCAGGGCAGTGCGGGCCACCCTGCCGGATAGGGGTTAGCGCCGCAGCCGGGTAGGGGCCTGGCTAGGCGTGGAGCAGTTGGGGAAGAAGGCGGCGGCGGCGATCTTCGCCATCTGCCCACGGGTGGCGTTGTTGTTCGGGCGGAAGTAGGGGCGATTGCCCGGCGCGACGCACGGCTCACCAGGGTTGCCGCAAGGATAGCCCTGGATGATGCCCCGCACCGACATGCGCTCGATGTAGACGTAGAAGGTGCTGCCGGGGGCCACATCCTCGAAGGTCTGGCCGGTGGGTGTTTCGGTCCAGCCCGCCGCGCCGCTCGTGATCTTGGAGAGTTGCCCACGGGTCACGTTGTTGTTCGGGCGGAAGTAGGGGCGGTTGGTCGGGCTGACACACGGTTCGAACGGCCCACCGCAGGGATAGCCACTGATGATGCTGCGGACGCTCAGCCGCTCGATGTAGAGCCAGAAGGTGCTGCTGGGGGCGACATCCTCGAAGGTCCGCTGCGTACTGGGCACGGCATCGGAGAAGCCGGCGGACTCCGCGACGATCTTGGAGACCTGCCCGCGAGTCACATTGTTGTTGGGCCGGTAGTAGTTGCCGGGGCACGGCTCGCCGGG
>JBBSEL010000746.1:0-3246 GCA_038239755.1 Chloroflexia bacterium
ATCGCCCGGCAGCAGCTTGCCGCTGCCGATCCCCGCCGACCGCAACCTGGCCTTCCTGCTCTTCCCCCGGCAAAGCTACTATATCCCCTATCTGACCACGCTCTATCCCGGCGGGGAATTGACCCCGTACAACCACCCCACCGAGGGGCTGATGTTCTCGATCTACCGGGTGCCACAGATGGCCTGGGCCGCGCAGCAAGGGGCGTTGGTGACGGTGGACGGCGCGACCACTCCGGTAACCGGGCTAGGGGTGCCTCCCTCAGGGGTGACGGCCTATCCCAAATCCATGCGCTGGACGGCCACGTTGCAAGTGCCGCAGTACTGGAACTATAGCTTCCAGGTCGGCCCCGGCCCCGCCCGGCTGGTGATCGACGAGCAGACGATCCTGACCGTGGCCCCCGGCATCCCCACGCTGAACACGACGGTGAGCCTGGCGCGGGGTTATCACCAGGTGGTCTACGAGGGCACGGTCACGGCGGCGGGGCAGCCCGCGCTCTTCCAGTGGGCCAGCGAGGGCAAGCACGAACCGGATCAGCCCCCGCCCGTGCCCGCCTGGCAGCCGGTGTCGATCGGCCAACTCCAGCCGCACCAGGAGGCACCGGGCGGGTTGTACGCCGTGGTCCACCTGGCCGATCCCGACCGGGCCGAGCAGCACCGCCTGGACAGCACGCTGGCGACCTGCTGCCTCTCCGACGATGTCCACTCCGACGGCAAGCCCTATGATGTGACCTGGACCGGCACCCTGCTGGCCCCGGCGACGGGGGTCTATTCGATGACCCTGTTCACCCAGGGGGCGATCACCCTCAAGCTCGATGACCAGCCGGTGTTCCAGACCGACAAGGCGCAGGACGAGCCGCTGGGGGGCGCGGTGACCCTCCAGGCCGGGCCGCATCCGGTCACGGTCACCATGCATGTGGATGGGGGGCCGGGCGGCCTGGAATGGACCTGGACGCCGCCGGGCGGCGAGCAGTCCATCGTACCGCCTGCGGCCCTTGTCCCCCCCGCCGGAGTCGGCGTCGGCCCCGCGCTCACCCCCGCCCAACTCGGCAAACCCGACTTGCAGCCAAGCGACCGTCCGTTGGATATTGTGAAGTGAGGCGGGAAACGTGAAACGTGAAACGTGATGCGTGAATTTTATTGCGTATTGCGTACTACGTATTGCGTGGTTCTGATCCTGATCCCTGATCCCTGATCCCTCGTCACGTTTCACGTTTCACGCTTCACGCAAAGGAGACCCATGCAAGAATCCCAGAGCATCGCCGCGTTGCGCAAGGAGTACCGGTTGCGCGGGTTGAGCGAGGACGAGGCGGCAGACGAGCCGTTCGCGCAGTTTGAGGTCTGGTTTGCCGAGATCCTCGCGATCTCGCAACTGGAGCCGACGGCGATGACCCTGGCGACGGCCACGGCGGAGGGTCGCCCGGCGGCGCGGATGGTCTTGCTGAAGGGGTTTGACGCACAGGGGTTTGTCTTTTATTCGAACTACGACAGCCGCAAGGGGCGCGAACTGGCGGCCAATCCGTGGGCGGCGCTGGTCTTCTACTGGCCCGAACTGGAGCGGCAGGTACGGATCGAAGGCGTAGTAGCCCCCGTGCCGCCGGAAGAGTCAGACGCTTACTATGCCAGCCGCCCGCTAGGGAGCCGCCTGGGGACGTGGGCATCGGCGCAAAGCCAGGTCATCCCCGACCGGGCCACGCTCGAAACGCGATTGGCCGAATTAGAGACGCAATACGCCGAAGGCGAGGTGCCGCGCCCGCCGTTCTGGGGCGGCTTCCGCATCCACCCCGCCACCATCGAATTCTGGCAGGGGCGGCTCAACCGCTTGCATGACCGCCTGCGCTACACCCGCCAGCCCGACGACTCCTGGCGGCGCGAACGGCTCTCCCCCTGAGCTAACCCCCCAGCCGCGCCGCCACCGCTGCCACCCGATCCGGCCAGCGATTCAGCCGGTCCTTCTTCAGATTCTCGCGGACGATCCACCGGACATCGGGATCGGGCGACGCTGCCCAGCCGTCGAGCGCGGCGAAGCCCGGTTCCGGCGCGGCAGCCACCGCTACACTGACGGTGAAGCCGAGTGCCTGGCGGAGGGTGCGGACCCCCTCGCCCCACCGCGCATCCGAGGGAACGCGGGCCAGCCAGTCGAGCGCGCCCGCCTGAATCGCCAGCGCATCGGCTCCGCGCCCGGCATCACGTAGCAGCGGCGGTTCGGCCACCGCTGCCACCGCAGCGCGGATCACCAGGGGAGCGGCCTCGGCCAGCCAGCCCTGGAGCGCGGCCAGGGTGCGCGGCCAATTGGCCGCCAGCATCCGCTGCAAGGCGGTGGCGACCAGTTCGCGCACCCGCCAGCGGGGGTCACTGGCGGCGTGATGCAGCTTGGCGATCTCGTCCCCCCACCAGTCGGGCCGCCGGACGGCCACCTGCCCATAGGCCAGCACCGCCGCCCCCGGCCAGATCTCGCGGGGGTCGTTCGGCGGCGCGGCTTCCACCGGCAACGCCGCCCATCCGTCCAACAACGCCTCTAGCCGGTCCACCGGGGGATGGGGCCGGGTCACGATCTCGCCCACGGCATCGGCAAACGCCCCCACCAGGGCCAGGTTCATCCGTGCGCCCGGCAGCCCGCTCCGCTCGGCCAGATAGTGGGCCAGCGCCGTTGCGTCGCCGCCCTCAGCAAGCGCCTGGGCCAGCAGGGGGTGGAGGTCTTTGGTGTAGTCGGCGGTCGGTGTGGTCGGCATGATGGTTAACGCTATCCCCGCCCCGTTGTCATCCTGAGCGCCGCGAAGGATTTTGACGGGGTGCCCACAGATTGCCGGGGAAGATCCCGACTGTTCCCTAACGACTATGAGTCGGTAAGAAGATCCTTCGCGGCGCTCAGGATGACAGCGGAGGTGAGCTGACGGATGGATTCATCCGGCACAGCCGCTAGGGTTGTAGCGTCAGGGTGCCCTCGGAGGCGAATTGGATGCTGTTGGTCTCCACGGGCAGGGTGCGGTACTTGCCCGCCAGCCAGTCCTGGGTGAGGTCGCCCCAGTGCTTGCTGAACGGCTGGCCCGATTGCCCCGGCGCGAGGATGATCTGCATGGTGTCCCAGTTGCCCACCTCGGTGATCTGGCGGGTGGAGGGATGATAGACCTGATAGTAGCCGAAAGTGTTGGAGAAATAGCCGGTGTTCACCGTCGTCCCATCCCCTCCGGTGGCGAACGGCCCGATGTTGAAGACCGAGTCGAGCGGGGGCACCCCGCCGAGCGGATG
>JBBSEL010000747.1:0-3243 GCA_038239755.1 Chloroflexia bacterium
GGTGTTGCGCGAGGCAGCGTTGATCGCCGCCGAAGATACCCGCGAAGCGCGCAAGCTGCTGACCCACTACGACATTCATGCGCGCCTGATCAGCGTTCACGCCCACAACGAGCGCGAGCGGGTGGCGCCGATCCTGGCCGCCCTGGCGACAGGGGATGTGGCCCTGGTGAGCGACGCGGGCACGCCGACCCTGTCGGACCCCGGACGCGAACTGGTGGCGGCGACGATTGCGGCGGGCTATCCGGTGACTGCGGTGCCGGGGCCGGTGGCCGCGATCACCGCCCTGACGTTGAGCGGCTTCGATACCTCGTGTTTCCTCTACCTGGGCTTCTTGCCACGCACGGGGAAAGATCGGCGGCGGTTATTGGACAGCGTGGCCGCACAGCTCTGGCCGCTGGTCGTGTTTGAAGCGCCGCACCGGGTGCTGGCGACGTTGACCGACCTCCAGGCGGTGCTGGGCGACCGGCCCTGCGTGGTGGCCCGCGAGTTGACCAAGCTGCACGAAGAAGTGCGCCGCGAACCCATCAGCGCGGCGCTCGCCCATTTTACCGAAACCGCGCCCCGTGGCGAGTTTACCCTCGTTGTCGCCGGGGCCGCTCCGCCAACCGCCGCTGTGGTGGCGGCGACCCAGGCCGACCAGGAAGAGCGCGCCCGCGCCCGGTTAGACGAACTCGCGGCTTCAGGGCTGCGCTCCCGCGAGGCGGTGGTCCAGGTCACCACCGAGCTGGGGTTATCTCGCCGCCGCGTCTACGAATTGTGGTTAAAACGGGCAGACCAGGCATAGCGTGTCCCCCGCCTGGGTTCTTGATAGGGGAGGGGCACACCCCTCCACCGGGCGGCTCCGTCAAGCCTCTGGTGGCGGCCTTCTGATGACGCCCCCAGTGCGGGCGCGGGTCACCTTACCGCTCTATCCGCTGCCGGTCGCCTGCCGGGCTGCCGCGTCGGGGGAGCCACCGTCCGCCTGATTATTCGGGTCTGGAGTCACGTTGCTGTCTGGCAAGCGGCGGGTCTGGCTCCTCCTTCCTTATTTCCCCAGGTGCTGGGGAGAGAGGGTCAGCAATGCCGGAAAATGGACGAGTCGCCGAGTTCCTGTCGCATCTCACTCGTGAGAAGGGCTTTTCTGGGAACACGCTGGCGGCCTACAACAACGATCTTACCCAATTCATCGAGTTCTTGCGTAGCGACGAAAGCACGTCGGCTTTTACGCCATCTGTGGATTCCCCCCTGGTCGAAGACTGGCCGACGGTGGACAAAGCGACCATCATCGACTTCTTGCTCTTCCTCAAAGATCGCAACTATGCCACTTCGACCGTGGCGCGCAAGATCGCGGCGGTCAAGAGCTTCTTCCATTGGATGGCCGCCCAGAGCTACGTCGCGCATGACCCCACCATAGATCTGGAATCCCCTCGCGTCAGCAAGTATCTGCCCCGCGCCATTTCGGTGAACGATGTAGACGCGCTGCTGGCCCAGCCCACGCTGGTGGACAGCCCCGAAGCCTTGCGCGACCGGGCGATGCTCGAAGTGCTTTATGCCAGCGGGATGCGGGTCAGCGAACTGGTCGCGCTGAACATGGAAGACGTGGTTGGGGATCTGACGACCACCGGGCAGACGGCGGTGCGGGCGCGGGGCAAGGGCAACAAGGACCGGCTTATCCCGATCGACGGCGGCACCGCCCGCGACTCGCTCCGCGCCTATTTGCAGGGAGGCCGCCCGCGTCTGACCAATGACAGCGACGAGTTGGCCCTCTTCCTCAACCATCGCGGCCAACGGCTCACCCGCCAGGGCTTCTGGCTGATCCTCAAGGCATATGCGCGGGGCGCGGGCATCGAAGATATCACCCCGCACACTCTGCGCCACTCGTTCGCCGCCCACAAGCTCAAGGGTGGGGCGAACCTGCGCGACGTGCAACAACTGCTCGGCCACGCCAGCATCTCGACCACCCAGATTTATACTCATGTGGAAAGCGGCAGCGGCCAGGGTCGCCCCTCGACTAAGCGCGGCGTGCGCCGCTCCGCCCCCCGTGAACGGGCCAGCGCTTGACGAGCAGCGCGCAGTGAGCAGCGCGCAGCGAGTAGTAAGGATAAAAAGGAGAGGCGCGAGATTCCGCGCCTCTCCTTTTATCTAACCCTATGCAACGCATTGATCATTGTTCATTACTCGCTACTCGCTGCTCACTGCGCGCTGCTCGATCTGGGCGGGCGGGCAGGGGCAGGGGGGCATCGGCCAGTTCAAAGGCGGCGGAGGCGCGGCGGGCGTCCCAGCATTGCTCGCGGTAGCAATCGCTGATCAGGGAGCAGGCTTCGTCCACCGAGTCGGTGACGACCAACAGTTGCAGGTCCGCCGGGGCGATTTTGCCCTCTGGCAGCATCGTGGCCCGTACCCACTCGGCCAGCCCGGCCCAGTACTTGCTACCGAACAGGATGATCGGGAAGTTGCGGATCTTGCCCGTCTGCACCAGGGTCAGCGCCTCGAACAGCTCGTCCATCGTGCCGAACCCGCCGGGAAAGATCACGAACGCCTCGGCATACTTGACGAACATCGTCTTGCGGACGAAGAAGTAGCGGAAGTTGATCGGGATCTGGACGTAGGGGTTGGTGTGCTGCTCGAACGGTAGCTCGATGTTGCAGCCGACCGATTGCCCCCCGCCTTCGACCGCGCCTTTGTTCGCTGCCTCCATGATGCCGGGGCCGCCCCCGGTGATGATGGCGAATCCCTGCTCGGCCAACCCCCGCGCCAGGTCCACGCAAAGCTGGTAATCGGGGTCAGTGGCCGGGGTGCGGGCCGAGCCGAAGATGGCGACGGCGGGGCCGAGATGGGCGAGGGTATCGAACCCCTCGATCACCTCGCCCATGATCCGCATCACCCGCCAGGGGTCGGTGCGGGTGAAGTCGGCCATTTCGGGTTGTTTCAGTTCGGGGCGGGTCAGCAGTTGCTCGTCTTCGGTGCGCCGCCCGGCGCGGGGGGCGCGGTTCAGGGTCGGGTTGGGCATCAGCCCGCGCTGGTCGCCCGCCGTGGCCTGCACCTGTGGCGGTGCCGGGTCGGCGGCGACTTCGGGGCTGATCGGGGCCGGGCCGGAGCCGCCTGCCGGAGTCGCAGGCCGAGAATCTTCTTTGCTCATCAAATACCTCGTTGTATAGAAAATCAGGGTCGCGTGATCGGTGCTACATCTTTTATAACGCCATCTGGGTATATTGTACGATGAGTGTGTTTATGAAGAACAGCCCGAACCCGCCCCCCGCCGAC
>JBBSEL010000748.1:0-3233 GCA_038239755.1 Chloroflexia bacterium
CTGGACGCTCGACATCGACCCCAACGCGCATTACTGGGAGTAGCGCGCACCAGACTGGGCAAGGAAGGTCCCCCTATGAAAAAGATCGGCGTGCTGGGCGGACTCGGTCCCCAGGCAACGATGGACTTTGAGGCCCGCATCCATGCCGTTGCGCGCCGGGTGAACCCCGGCCCGGCGACCAGCGGTGCCCCGCCGATGATGGTTTATTACCACCGGAATCCGCCGTTTGTGGTGAACGCTGATTATACGCCCGTGCTCCCCTTGCAGCCTGATCCCGAATTGCTGGACGCGGCGGCGCGGCTGGGCACCTGGGCCGACTTCCTGGTCATCCCGTCCAACGCTCCGCACCAGGTCGCCCCGGCCATCGAGCAGGCAGCGGGGTGCCCGCTGTTGAGCATTATTGAGGTGACTCTGGCGGAAGTAACCCGCCGCCAGCCACGGCTCGTGGGGGTGTTCGGCTTCGGGCGCGTGACCGTCTATCTGACGCCGCTGGAAGCGCGGGGCATCCCCCATGTGACGATTGACGAGGCGCTGCAAGCCGAGGTCGTTGCCGGGGTCGTCGCCCTGTGGGAAGGCCGCGCCGGGGCACCCCCCTATGAGGCCGTCGCCCGTGCCGTCGCCACCTTGCGCGCCGCCGGGGCCGACCTGATCATCCTCGGCTGCACGGAGTTGCCCCTCTTGCTGGGGCCAGAAGCCGACACCGCCCCCGACCTGCTCAACCCCGCGCAACTGCTGGCCGAAGCCGCCGTGCGCCGCGCCCTCAGCGACTAACCCGCACGGCACGACCCTGCCCACTGATCCTAATGCTACCAGACGACCTGAACACTACTACTACAATACTACAAAACTACAAATTTGTAAGAAGCCTTTGCAAAGTTGTACGATCCGGGTGTGGTTTATGGTATAATGATGTTCGGTTCCACTTTTGCTGCTGGAACCGTTTTTGCTGCCTGCTACGAAGCTGGACCGTAGCCGGTCTATCCCTCCCCAGGAGCCAGTGTGCCTGCTGACGCCTACTCTGCACCTCCTATCGATCGCCGCTAGATCCCCTCGCCTGGAAGAAGGAGTCTTCTATATGCAATTACGAGCGCGGCTGCGCCTTTTGCGGGGCGCACCAGCCCTGATCATCGCCCTGACCCTGGTTCTCGCCGGTCTCCCCGGCATCCCGGCAGCGGCGCGCACCACCCCCGCCCCGGCGGCGCGCCCCTCCCTCGTTCCCCTGGGCACCCCGGCAGATTGGACGCCGGGCCGGGTGCTGATTAAGACCTGCGCCACCGGAGCGATTACCCTGCAAGGCGGTCAGGTACGCGCCGGATCCCTGGGTACCGCATTGGGCCAGGCGCTGGGCACCTTCCACCTGACGGGCGGGCGCGAGCTGGCCGCCGGGACGGGCCTCTATGCGCTGGAAGGTGGCCCCGGCCTGAACGTCGCCGCCGCCGTGGCCGCGCTGCGGGCCACCGGCACCCTCGATTACGCCGAGCCAGACTACATCCACCATATGATGCTGGTGCCGAACGATGAGCATTACGCCGACCAGGAATGGTGGCTGACCGCCGAACAGGCGCAGCCCGCGTGGGACATCACCACCGGCGACCCCAACCTGATCATCGCCATCATGGACACCGGCGTGGCGACCGACCACCCCGAGTTCCAGGGGCGGCTGCTGCCGGGCCACAACTTCGTGTCGGACAACGAAGACCCCTATGATGACAACGGCCACGGCACTCACGTTTCGGGCATCGCCGCCGCCACCGGCAACAACGGCATCGGCATCGCCGGGATCAACTGGCAAAGCCGGATCTTGCCGGTCAAGGTGATGAACGAGAAGGGCCAGGGGTCCACCTACGACTTTGCGCGGGGCATCCGCTACGCCGCCGACAGCGGAGCGCGGGTGATTAACATCAGTGCCGGGTCGGACTTCTCCACCGAAACCGAACACGACGCGATCAAATACGCCCACGATAAAGGGGTGGTCATCGTCACCGCTGCGGGCAACACGCCCGACGGCAAGCCGGAGTACCCCGCCGGGTACGACGAAGTGATCGCCGTCAGCGCCAGCAGCCGCCGCGACAGCATCGCCGGGTTCTCGTCCTATGGCGACTATGTCGACGTGGCCGCGCCGGGGATCAACATCCTCAGCACCTTCGTCACCAAGCGCCATCCCGGCTACGAGAGCGAGAGCGGCACGTCGATGGCCTCGCCGATGGTGGCCGGGGCGGTGAGCCTGGTCCTGGCGGTCAACCCCAACCTGACTCCCGACCAGGTGCGGCTCCTGCTGGAGCAGACCGCCGACGACATCGGCGACCCCGGCTTCGACCAGAAGGCGGGCTGGGGCCGGATCAACATTCTCCACGCCCTCCAACAAGCGCCGAACGGCCCCAGGCCGGTCGCGCCGCCGACGGCGACTCCGCAACCCCCGGCGTTCAACCAGTCGCGCATCCAGGGCATCATCAAGGGTGTGTCGCCAGAACTGGTCGACGTGCTGCTCCTGCCGCAGAATGGCGAGTCGGCCCGCACCATCCAGCCCGATGCCGACGGTCTGTACGTCTTTAACAACCTCTCGACGGGCAAATACACGGTGCAACTGGCGATCAAGGAGGGGGGGTTTGACTTCCCCCACCCGCAGACGGCAGAGGTCAGCGGCAGCAGCGATAGCACGGCGGAGATCGACTTCAACCTCACCCGCCAGCGCCCTGCCGCCGTAGACCCGGTGACGGAGCCGCCCAGCAGCCCCGACGTGACCTACTTCCCCCCGGTGCAACACACCCTGCGCGGCCCGTTCCTCCAGTACTGGAACGCGCACGGCGGCCTGCCGATCTTCGGCTATCCGCTGACCGAGGAGTTCCAGGAAGTGAACCCCGCCGACGGCAAGCTTTACACCGTGCAATATTTCGAGCGCAACCGCTTTGAGTTGCACCCCGAATTCGCCGGAACGTCTGCTGAAGTCTTGCTCGGCCTGCTGGGCGTGGAGCGTACCCAGGGCCGAGGCTTCCCCGCCGGGGTGCCCGGCCCGGTGGATGCCACCCACCAGTGGTTCCCCGAGGTGCAGCACACCCTGAGCGGGGTGTTCCTCCAGTACTGGACCGCGCACGGTGGGCTGGCGCTGTTCGGCTATCCCGTCTCGGAGCCGCTGGAAGAAGTGAACCCCGCCGACAACAAGACCTACACCGTGCAATATTTCGAGCGCAACCGCTTTGAATTGCACCCCGAATACGCGGGCACCCCCGCCGAAG
>JBBSEL010000749.1:0-3226 GCA_038239755.1 Chloroflexia bacterium
GCTTGCACCCGGTACGCCGCTCCACCTGACCCCCGGCTCCACCGTCACCCTGCCCGACGGGACGCGCAAGCCCGTCGCGGCGGGCGGCGTGTTTGCCGATACCGACACGCCCGGCCTCTACCGGGTGAGCAATCGGGTCGGGGTTGATACCCTGTTCGCGGTGAACATGACCGACTCCCAGGAGTCGGATCTGACCCCCCGTGCCCATCCCGAACTGACCCGCGCATCGCCCGGCGATCCGCCCCTGCCGATTGCCCGGCAAGAAATCTGGTGGCCGCTCGCGGCACTCGCCCTGCTCTTGCTCGGCGGGGAGTGGCTCTACTACTGCCTGAAACGAGGCCGCGCATGAGCGACATCACCCTCCTCCATCCCGAAGTGCTCTGGCTGGTCCTGCTCCTTTTGCCCCTGCTCGGCGGGGCCGCGCTCCGGCTGGGCGGGCTGGCCCAGTGGCGGCGGCGCGGCGCGCTGCTGTTGCAGAGCCTCAGCGCCCTGTCGCTGCTTGTCGCCCTGGCCGCACCGGTGCGGATCAGCGCCGATGAAAGCCTCCATCTGGTGCTGGTCCTCGACGCCTCGCAGAGCCTCAGCGACGCCAGCCGCGAGCAAGCCCAGGTCTATGTGCAGAGCGCGCTCCGCATGGCGCTGCCGGGCACCCAGGTGCAGGTGGTCGCCGCCGGGCGGCAGCCCCGCCTCCTGACCAGCGACGAAGTGCTGGCGGGCCTCTCGCCCACGGTGGTGGACGGCAGCGCCTCGGACCTGGCCGCCGGGTTGCGGTTGGCCGGGGGCCTCTTGCCTGATGCCGGGCGGCGGCGCATCGTCCTCCTCAGCGACGGGTGGGAAACGGGCGACGGGGCCGCCGCCGAAGCCGCTCGCCTGACCGGCCAGGGGATCGATCTCCAAGTAGTGGCGCTGTCGGCGCTGGGCAAGCCCGAAGTGATCGCGGAAAGCCTCGATCTCCCCGCCTATGCCCGCCTGGGCGACACCATCGCCGGGCAACTGGCGATCTATAGCACCGCGCCGACCAGCGCCACCGTGCAACTGAAGGTGGATGGCCGTGTCCTGGTCACCCGCCCGGTGCAACTGGCTGCGGGCACCAATACCATCCCGCTAGAGCAGCGCGCCGCCACACTGGGCTTCCACCGGCTCGAAGTCACGTTGACCAGCGCCGCCGACACGGTGAGCCAGAACAACACGGTCAGCGCGGGGGTGGTGGTCAAGCCCGCGCCGAAGGTGCTGATCATCGAAGAACGCGCCGGGGAAGCCGCCCCCCTTGCCGCAGCCATCTCCGGCCCGCAGATGATCGTGGACCTGCGCAGCCCCTCGGCCATCCCCTCCAACCTCGCCGCGCTGGACGCTTATGACAGCGTGATCCTCAACAATGTGGCCGCTACCAGCCTGACCCTCGATCAGCAGCGCACCCTCCAGGAGTACGTGCGCCGCGAGGGTCGGGGCCTGACCGTCGTCGGGGGCCAGACCAGTTATGCACGGGGTGGCTACCTGGAAAGCGTGCTGGAGGATGTGCTGCCGGTGTCGTCGCAGCCCGCGCCGCGCCCGCAGCAGGGGTCCGTCGCCCTGTTCCTGGTCATCGACCGCTCGGCCAGCATGGACGAGTGGAACGGCAACGATACCAGCGTGACCAAATTCAGCATGGCGAAAGAGGCTGCCCGGCTGGCCGTTGATTCGCTGCGTGAGGGAGATACGGTGGGCGTGCTGAGCTTCGACACCGAAACCCAATGGGACGTGCCGGTGCAGGTGATCACCAGCGCCACCGACAAAGAGAACATCAAAGTGCAGATCGCGGCCATCCCCAAGGGCCGGGGCACGGCGATCTACCCCGCCGTGGCCGATGCCGCCTATAAGATGCGGATCCCTGATGCCCCGTCCAAGCATATCGTCCTGATCACCGATGGGCGCGAGTCGGGCAACCGCGGCGATTATGAGGTGCTGCTAGACCAGATGCGGAGCGACAACATCACCCTCTCGACCATCGGCATTGGCCGTGATGCCGATCAGGACTTGCTGACCCGCCTCGCCAACCTGGGCAAAGGCCGCTATTATTTCACCGAGCAGACCCGCAACATCCCCAAGATCATCTTCCGTGAGCTGAACGTGGCCCTGAAAGAAGCCGTCTTCCAGGGGCAGGTCCAGCCGCACCCGTCGGCCCCCAGCCCCGTGCTGCGCGGCTTCGCTCCCCAGGATGTGCCTCAACTGGGCGGCTATGATATCACCACGGCCAAGGATGACGCGGTGACCGCGCTCATCTCTGACCAGGGCGACCCGCTGCTGGCCCACTGGCAGTATGGCCTGGGCCGCGTCCTCGCCTGGACCTCGGATGCCGGGCCGGGGTGGGGATCGCAGTGGCTCACCTGGGACTCGTTTGCCCGCTTCTGGGATGGGGCGGTGCGCTGGACGATGCCCAGCCCGGTCAACCGCCAGCTACAGCCGACGATCACGGTGGACGCGGCCCCCGATGCGATGCGCGCCGGGGTCGCCCACATCGCCGTGGAAAGCCTCAACGCCGACAACAGCTTTGCCGACCTGAGCACGCTGACCGCCGCCTTGCAAGCTCCGTCGGGCGCGATCACCTCGACCCTGTTGAGCCAGACGGCCCCCGGTCACTATGAAGCCTCGGTGCTGCTGGACGAGCCGGGCACCTACGAGGTGCGTCTGGCTCGCCAGGACGCGACCGGGACCACGACCGAAACGGCGGGGTTCAGCACCCTCCCGGCCCCCGAACTGCGCCACGCCGACACCAACAGCCGCCTGCTGGCCCGGATCAGCGGCGGGCATTGGCCGCTGACCGACCCGGCCCAGGCGCTGAACCCGGCCACCCTCCAGGGGTCGATCCCGATTCAGGAGCCGTTGTGGCCGTTCTTCCTCGTGTCCGCCCTGCTGGCCCTCCTCGCCGGGGTCGCCGTGCGCCGCGTCGATTTGCACCGCCTGTCCTGACCGGGGGTCGCGACGGGGGAGATGTCGGCGCTGACCTTCGCTGCCGTGATGTCGGCGCTGACTTTCGCTGCCGTAAGGTGCCGCCCACACCCCCCCTGACATCCTGCGCGCCGCGAAGCAGCACCATCCCGCCTTCTACGAGTCCATCCGGCTGCACCTGGTCGAAGCGAGCGCCGAAGCGCGCGCGGCGCAGCCGGCGACGCTTGGTGACGTCGCCGGTCGGCTCGCCTCCTCCGGCCCGGCGGTGCCCGGCTCGTTCGAAGGCGTGCTGATCGCGAAC
>JBBSEL010000750.1:0-3226 GCA_038239755.1 Chloroflexia bacterium
CGACATCTGGGCGGTGGGCACCTATGGCTTAAGCCTGGGCTTAGGCTGGCAAACGCTGATCGAGCATTGGGATGGTACCGCCTGGACCGTTGTGCCTTCGCCCAACACCAACCCCCTGCTCAACATTCTTAAAGGGATCTCCGCTGTCAGCCCCAACGATATCTGGGCTGTCGGCTATCAGGAAGAGACTTTTCTGATCCTGCACTGGAACGGCAGCACCTGGACCATCGTGCCGGGGCCACCTACCAGCGTGCGGAGTTGGCTGTATACAGTCGCTGCGGTCAGTAGTAATGATGTGTGGGCGGCGGGCACCGCCAACATCATCGATAATACCTTGACGCTCCTGCACTGGGATGGTCTAAGCTGGAGTGCCGTCAACCCGGTGGGGCCAGCCAGCTACAACCAGATCACAGGCTTGGCGGTGGTGAACGCGAACCAGGTCTGGGCGGTAGGAGGCCCCCTAACGGCCCGCTACGATTACCCCTGCATCCCACCGACCCCCGCCCCGCCCACTGCCACCCCGCCACCCAGCACCACTCCACACACCGGACAATTCGAGGATGTGCCGCCGGGCAACACCTTCTATAGCTACGTAGAATGCATGGGCACCCGCCAGATCATCAGCGGCTACCCCTGTGGTTCGCCCGGCGAGGCATGTGTCGGCCCGGTCAACAAGCCCTATTTCCGCCCCAACAACAATGTCACGCGGGGCCAACTCGCCAAAATCGTCAGCAACGCTGCCGGGTGGAACGAGCAAAGTACCCTCCAACACTTCATTGACGTGCCGCCGAATAGCACCTTTTGGATCTATGTCGAACGGGCCTACGACCACAACGTGATCAGCGGCTATCCCTGTGGCGGGCTGGGCGAACCCTGCGGGCCGGGCGGCGACGGGGCCTACTTCCGCCCGAACAACCCGGTGACACGCGGCCAGACAGCCAAGATCGTCGCTATCGCCGCCCAGTTCACCGAGACGCCCACAGCCCAAACATTCGAGGATGTCCCGCCGAGCGGCACGTTCTACCTGTGGGTCGAGCGGATGGCGAGCCGGGGGATCATCGGCGGCTATCCTTGCGGCGGGTCGGGCGAACCGTGCAACCCGCCCGCCAACCGGCCCTACTTCCGCCCCAACAACAACGTCACGCGAGGGCAGAGCGCCAAAATCGTGACCAACAGCTTCTTCCCCAACTGTCAGAGTCCCTCGCCTACCCCGACAGCGACAGCAACCACCACGCCGCTGCCGGTGACGGCGACCCCCACCCTGGAGCCGCCCAGCCCCACCTCCACGCCGCTCGCCTTCACGCGGCGCTAAGACCCGGCGCGTGGGGCAGCGGTACAGCGCTGCCCCACGTTGCGCGGTTCCCACCCCTTGTGCTACAATAGCAGCGACCCTCGCCCCGGCGGGGGCTGCCGACGCGGGCGCGGACACGACCGAGGATCCCCACCCCCGCCGCCATCCCCACTCAGGAGCGTGCTATGCTACCAGCCTCCCCGCCCGCAGCCTCCACCGAACCGGCCACAGTCCCCGTCCACCTGCGGGTGAACGGGCGGCCCTACGACCTGCGCCTGCCGTCTCACGCCACCCTGCTCGACACCCTGCGCGACACCCTGGGGCTGACCGGCACCAAGAAGGTCTGCGACATGGGCCAGTGCGGGGCCTGTACGGTGCTGTGCGACGGTGTGGCGATCTATGCCTGCCTGAAGCTCGCCATCGAAAGCCAGGGCTGCGAGATCACCACCATCGAGGGTGTCGCCGGGCCGGACGGCACGCTGCACATCATCCAGGAAAAATTCATCGAACAGGACGCGCTCCAATGCGGCTTCTGCACGTCGGGCCAGGTGCTGGCCTTGAAGGCGCTGCTGGACCGCAACCCCGACCCCACCCCCGAAGAAATCGGGCGCGGCATGGCCGGGAATCTGTGCCGCTGCGGCGCGTATGCCGGGATTATGCGCGCCGCCCAGGAGGCCGTCCGCGCCCTGGCCGCCGGGGCCGAGGCCCCTGCCGCCGGGTAGGCCCCCGCCCCGGCCCGTTGGACTGAGCTTATCCGCCCCCCATTATTTGTTGTGAGGAACCACGCTGATGGCAACGACACCCGAACAGATTGAGGACTATTTCAAGCAACTGGACTGGCCGTTTGTCAAAAAAGAAGAGAAGCTGTGGGACAGCGGCTACAATGGCAACAACCTGCGCTTCCGCTTCTTCGTGCGCCTGACCGACAACTGGCTCTATGTGACCTGGCTCTTCCCCATCGCGATCCAGGAAGCGTGCCGGGCCAACATCTACGAACACACCCTGCGCATGTGCTACACCATGAACGGAGCGAAGCTCATGCTCGACAACGACAACGACCTGACCCTGACCGTCGAATACCCGGCAGCGAACGTGCAGGTGGAAGAGTTCGAGAGCGCGCTGCGCGGCGTTTGCTGGAACGTGGACCAGTACTTCCTGGAGATGACCAAGCTGGCGACCGATCCTAGCACCGTGTCCTCCCTACGCCCCAAAGCCGAAGGCGGCGACGCCAGCACCCCCCCGCCGAGCGACTCCGGTCCCACCGGCACGGGCAACAGCGGCCCCGGCGGCACCCCCACCACCGGTAGCGACGTGGACTGGGGCACGACACCGACTAGCTAACGAGTGGTTAGTGGTTAGTGGTTAGTGGTCAGTAGTTAGTGATTAGTCAGCGGGTTCGAGCATAGCTCCCCGGTTCGCCTAGCCACTGACCACTGACCACTGACCACCAACCACTAACCACCAACCACTAACCACTAACCACCGAGGTCCAACATGGTCCGCGTTGTCCGCAGCCGCGTCGAAGTCGAAGGGCGCGTTCACGAAGAAACCGTGATTGTCGAAGGCGAAGAGCCACAGCCCTGGGAAGACGACGCGCCGATGCGCACGGTGGGCCAGGCGACCCCCCGCGTGGACGGGCGCGAACGGGTCAGCGGCACCGCCCGCTACACCTACGACGTGCAACTGCCGGGGATGATCTACGCGGCGGTCTTACGCAGCCCCCACCCCCACGCCCGGATCACCCGGATCGACACCGGGGCGGCCCAGGCGTTGCCCGGTGTGCGGGCCGTGCTGACCCACGAGAACGCCCCGCCGATCAACTGGTACGGCAAGGCGAGCAAGCTGTTCGACCCCACCCTGCGCCATATCGGGGAAGAAGTTGCCGCCGTCGCCGCCGACAGCCTGGACACGGCCCACGCCGCGCTGGCCCTGATC
>JBBSEL010000751.1:0-3222 GCA_038239755.1 Chloroflexia bacterium
AGGTAGAGGTGGCGCTTGATCAGGTCGCGGCGGATGGGCGGGATGCCCGCCAGGGTGCGCAGGGTGGAGTGGTAGATCGGGGCGGGCCGCCCGGTGCGGTAGTCGGCCAGGAAGCGCGGCCAGGTGTCGTCGCCAGGTCCGGTGAAGATCGAGTCGGCGTGCGGCGCGGCTTCCTCAGGCAGCGAGGTGACGTGCAGCCCGCCCAGGGCCACATAGGCCCCCTTGCGCCGGTAGTGGTCGGCCAGGGCATAAGCGCGGTAAGCGTTGGTGATGTAGACCTGGATCACCACCAGATCGGGCGTGTCGGTCAGGTCCAGCGTTTCGACGTGCTCATCCTGGAGCGTCACCGCGTCGTCCGCGCTCAAATAGGCGGCCAGGGTCGCCAGCCCCAGCGGCGGAAAGAGCGAATACTTGATCGGGTGGAAGAACGGGCTGGTTGCCTCGGTCAGCGCGGGCAGGATCATCTTGACTTTCATGGGCTGGCTCTCCTATCCATCTGGTGTGCCATAATTATGGTTCAACTGCGGCGGTATGCGCGGCGCTGATCGGGGTGAAGATCCGTAGCAAGGCTGCTTCAAACAGAACTGCACAATCCCGCCAGAAGACGTAAGACGACACCCCGGCGGCGCGGAGCAGGGTGCGGTGGTCGTAAAGCACCAGGAGGCAGACGCCGTGGAACAGTAGCCGCCATCCGACGCGGAGGCTGACTCGGAGGGGCAGCGGCAGGGCTGCTAAGACAGGGCGTAAGGTGTCGCAATGGAAGGCAACATGGCCCTCTTCATCCTGGAGGATCTGCGTGGCGACGGTACGCAGCACCGGGTTATCGGTTGCGTCGCGCAGCACACGAAAGTAGCGCTTGGCGATGATTTCGGCGACCAGCAGCACCAACAATTCCTGGTGGAGGTTTGCCACCCGGCATAAGACACGGAAGCCCTCATCGCTCCAATGCTGTTCCAGCAGGGGGGCATTCAGGCGCTGTAGCACTTGCGCCATCAGGGCCGCGTGCTCTTGCTCTTCCTCAACAAATAAGTTGATCGTGGTCGCATACGCGGGCTGTCCGATCCGGGCAGCCACCCGCTTTAAATGTGCCCTGTCGCCGCGCTCGCCCATCTGGAATCGTTGCAGAGAGCGGATCAGGGGGGTACGGAGCGGGGAGCGGATGATCAGGTCTTGATCCCAGGGAATGGGTATGCGGTGGGTGCGGTTGTGCGTAAAGTAGGCTAGCCAATCCATCACTCGGCCTCCTTGTGCAGAGGTGAGCTTGGGCGGGCCGTCCAGGGAGTGCCTGCGCCGGACGGCCCGCTCATCACCTGTCTACTATAGCGTGGGGCCGCTCGTTACTCGACCCTTTGAGGCCGCTGCACCGGGCACCTGAGTGCTTGACAATCGGGGTGGGTCAGGATATTGCTGAACAGACGCGCAAATGATGGTCATGCCCTACGACCATGTGCCGCTTGATCGTGTATAGGTAAAAGGAGGGCCACGCGGCCCCCGTTAGAGAGGATCATGCGATGACGACGTTTGCTGTTCCCACCGTGCGGGCTTTGCCGGGGCCACGCACGCTGCCGGTGCTGGGTTGGCGGGCCAACCTGCTGCCCCTGCTCCAGAACCCGATCGGCCACATGCGCCGGTTGTGGCGCACCTATGGCGATGTGGTGACCCTGGCCGAGGGTCACACCGACTTTGTTTTTGTGTTCTCACCTCAATACAACCACCAGATCTTGAGCGACCCGGCGCACTTCTACAACGGCGACGGGCGCTCGGCCAACCCGTCGGTCCGCATTCCGCCGGACAGCGCGGCGGCCCGGCTCTTTTCGGGCATCACCACCATGAACGCGGGCAAACACACCCAGCAGCGCCGCCTGCTCATGCCCGCCTTTCACAAAAAGCGAGTCGAAGCCTTGCGCGACGAGATGATCACGCTGACCGAACGGCGGCTGCGCGGGTGGCAGGTGGGGCAGGAACGCGACCTCCTACGCGAGATGAAGAGCCTCACCCTGGCGGTCGCCATGCAGAGCATCCTGGGGCTGGACCCGGCCCACGAAGGTGAGGGGCTGCGCCGCGACATGGAAAGCTGGCTGCGGGTGGCGCTGTCGCCTGCCGTGCTGATCCTGCCCTACCCCATCCCCGGTTCGCCGTTTCAACGAATGCTGAGCGGGGCGGAACGGGTCGAAGCGGGTATCCGTGGCTTGATCACTGCCCGCCGGGCGCGGGGCGCGGAGGGAAGCGACGCGCTCTCGATGCTGCTGGCGGCGCACGACGAGGACGGCACCCGCCTGACCGACGAGGAACTGATCGGGCAAGCGACCGCGCTGTTCGTGGCCGGGCACGAGACGACCGCGACCGCCCTGGCCTGGACGCTCTTCCTGCTGGCCCAGCACCCCCGCGTCCTGGCCGACCTGCGCGACGAGTTAGACGGCACCCTGCACGGCGACCCGCCCACGGTGGAGCAGATGAACGCGCTGCCATTGCTCGACGGGGTAATCAAGGAGAGCCTGCGCCTGATCCCGCCGGGGCTGCTCTTCCTGCGGGTGACCCAGGAGCCGACCAGCTTTGGCCCCTACACCGTGCCGCCCGGCACGCGGGTGCTGTGGACCCCCGTCGTCACCCACCGGATGCCCGATCTCTACCCCCAGCCCGACCGCTTCCGGCCTGAACGCTGGGCGACGCTCGATCCCTCGCCTTACGAGTACCTGCCGTTCGGGGCCGGGCCGCGCCGCTGCCTGGGCGCGACCTTCGCCACGATGGAGATGAAATTGATCCTGCCAGTGGTGCTGCAACGCTACAGCCTGGCCCTGCGCCCCCAGGCTCGCATCGCGCTCGGCGGCTCGTTCCTGGCGACCCCGCGCCACGGCTTGCCGATGCGGCTCCTGCCGCCGCGTGCCCTGCCCGGTCGCGTGCCGGTGCGGGGCAACATCGGCCAATTTGTTGATTTGAGGAGTTAAAACTTGCACCCTAATCGAGAAACGAACCAGGCGGTCGCTGATCCGCCTGTGCTCCCGTCCGTACCTCCCGTCCGGCGACGGTCGCGCCGCCGTTGGTTGCTGCTCTTGCTGCTGATCCCGGTGTTGGCGGTGGTCGGGTTTGTTGGCTGGGCGTCGGGGGCTGCCGCACCGCTGGCGGAGGCGCAGGCCGCGATGCAGTCAGATGCCCAGGTGGCGGTGACGACCAACCCCTGGTTGGTCTTCCAGCCGGTAGGCGCGACGGCGCAAACGGGGCTGA
>JBBSEL010000752.1:0-3214 GCA_038239755.1 Chloroflexia bacterium
ACAACAACCACAACGACGAAGACAGACAATTAGGACAAAGGAGACATTCAATGAACGACCATAAAGACCACAACGAACAACAACACACACGACATTGGGAGGGTTCGCTCAGGGCAGGGGTAACCGGGGAGCGTGAGCACCGGCACAACAGGCCGCTGGCGACCGAGCAACGGCACGGACCGCAAGACGGCGAAGGCCGCAACCATGCCCCAGGGTTCCCGCACCTGCGGCACCACGGGCTGCCCTGCGGCTCCCACGAGGAACGCGGGCCGCAAGACAGCGCGCCGCAACGCCCCGAACATGGCGGCGGGCGTGGGGGGATCGGCCTGCGAGGCCGGGGCCGCCCGCAAGGAGAGGAACGCGGACCGCAAGACAGCGCGCCGCAACGCCCCGAACATGACGGCGGACGTGGGGGGATCGGCCTGCGAGGCCGGGGTCGCCCGCATGACGCAGACGGAGAACGCGGCCACGGCCCCGGTCCCCGGCGCGGCGGTGGCGGGGGCGAATTCCCCAATCACGATGGGCACCGCCGGGGTGGTGGGCGCTTCGGCGGGCCGCCGGGCGAAGGCCGGGAACGACTGGAGCGCGGGATGCTGCGCTACGTGATCCTCGACGTGCTGGCGCAAGCACCCCGGCACGGCTACGAGATTATCAAGCAGATCGAGGAGCAAACCCAGGGCCAGTATGCCCCCAGCCCCGGTACGCTCTACCCCACCTTGCAATACCTGGAGGATCTCGACCTGGTCAGCGCGAACGAGGGCGAAGGGCGCAAAGTGTACCAGATCACCGACACCGGGCGGACCGAACTGGCCGAACGCGCCGACAGCGTGAACAGCTTCTGGGACCGCTTCAAGGAGCAGGAACTAACCGCCTCCATCCAGCACGAGGTGGAATTCCTCCGCGACGCGCTGGACGATCTGAGCCGGACGGTCTGGAACAGCCTGCGCATCGCCATGGCGGGCGGCGACACCAAAACGGTACGCAACGTCCGCGCCACAATCGAACGCTGCCAGAACGAGATCCGCGAGATCGTCACCCGCGGCCCCGAAACCCCGCCCACCGGCGACCAGACGGCCTAAGCCGGACAACAGCGGGGGGCAACCCACCCCCCGCCGTATAAGCAAACACCATCAACCAGGAAAGGAGGAACCGTGAATATGAATACCCCATTTACAGAAATCTACTCGATAGCCCAAGAACGCGAAACCCAACAACGCAAGGCGGCGGATCAGCCGTACAACCTCGGCCCGCAAGCGCACACGCTGCGCCAGAGCATCGCCCACCTGCTGCGCACACTGGCCGAACGGCTAGCCCCCGAACAGACCGCAGAGCGCGAACGCGCAACGGCCTGAACCCCCCAAACCCCCATAAACCCCCGATCCGCCCGGTTAGCCGGGCATCCGTGATCCTGGCGCAATCAACCCTACCAGAACCCCTCAAGCCCCCGATCCGCCCGCTAGCTGTGCTAGCCGGGCCATCCGCGATCCCGGCTCCCTAAACGTGCGAGAGATCGGGCAAAACAGGGACCATCTCGGCCACGATTCTAACACAACTCCAACGCCCGCAAAGTTGACAGTGGTATTATCAGGGTCTATAATTATAGCAGACATAACTGTCAGATTAAGGGTGGAGAACCGTGCCGACGATGCAATACAAAGATTATTACAACGTGCTCGGCGTCAAGCGCGATGCCACGCAAAAAGAAGTCAAAGCCGCCTACCGCAAGCTGGCCCGCAAGTATCATCCCGACGTGAACCCCGGCAACAACGAGGCCGAAGCGCGCTTCAAAGAGATCAACGAAGCCTACGAAGTGCTGAGTGATGAGGAGAAGCGCAAGAAGTACAACCGCTTCGGCTCGGAGTGGGAACAGTACGAGAAGATGGGCGCGCAACCGGGGGCCAATCCCGACTTTTCGCAATGGGCCAGCCAGCAGGGCTATGCCCCCGGCAGCGGCAACTTCCGCACCACCGGCGGCACCATGCCCGGCGGGGCCGATTTCAGCGACTTCTTCGACATGCTCTTTGGCGGCGAACGCGCCGGGGGCAGGGGCGGCATGGGCAGCATGGGCGGCATGGGCAACGTCGGTGGCGTCGATCCGTTTGGCCGGATCCACGCAGGCACCCGCCCGGTAGCCCGGCGAGGCGAGGACATTAATCAGCCCGTCGAAATCACCCTGGAAGAAGCCTACAGCGGGGCCACCCGTCGCCTCGGCCTCCAGATCGAAGACACCTGCCCCACCTGCGGCGGCACCGGCCTCCTGAACGCCCGGCCCTGCCCCACCTGTGGCGGTATCGGCGTGGTGGCGCGGACCAAAACGCTGGAAGCCAGCATCCCGCCCGGCGTGCATACCGGCTCTGTCGTGCGGCTCGGCGGCGAGGGCGGCCCCAGCAGCGGCGGTGCCCCGCGCGGCGACCTACGGCTGAACATCACCATCCTGCCCCACCCCCGCTTCGAGCGCAAGGGCGACAACCTGCATATCAACCTGCCGGTGCCGCTCTATATCGCGCTGCTGGGCGGCGAGGCCCGCGTGCCCACCCTGCGCGGCACCACCCTGGCCCTGCGTATCCAGCCCGAAACACAGAACGGGCGCGTGATCCGCCTCGGCGGTCAGGGTATGCCCCACCTGGGCAACACCGAACAGAAGGGCGATTTGCTGGTCAAGGTGGACGTACAACTCCCGCTGAGCCTCAGCGACGAAGAACGCAACCTGCTAGCCCAGTTGCAACGTATATATAATGATCGGCCCAGCGAGGGAGGTGCATCATGACCGGATATGAGCGTGATGCCCTCTATGTCATCAGCATCGCGGCGCAGATCTTGCAGCTTCATCCGCAAACCTTGCGCCTCTATGAGCGCGAAGGATTAGTCGAACCGCAACGCAGCCGGGGCGGCATCCGCCTCTACTCCGAAACCGACATCGAACGGGTCCGCGCCATCCAACGCCTGACCAGTGAACTGGGGGTCAATCTCGCCGGGGCCGAAGTCATTCTCAATATGCGCGAAATGATTCTAGAGTTACAGGACCAGATCGCGGAACTTCACCGCGAATTGGACATTGATCTATAGACAGCCCCAGCAGAAAGCAACAGTCACCGATAGAACAGGTCCCACAACTTATCGAAAACTGTCACAGACGACACTAAGTAACTATCTCAAAATAGATCCAGGATACGTATACTCAGTAGAACCTTTGTGTCAGGAGTAAACGATGTCC
>JBBSEL010000753.1:0-3214 GCA_038239755.1 Chloroflexia bacterium
CGCGGCCCTGGACCCTGCAAACCTACTCCCACTGGGGCGAGGGGCGGCGGCCCTGAGCGCCGGGGGGCGCATATCCCACGGGGGGGGCGGCCGGTTGTGTCCCGCCCCCCCCCGCTGTATAGAAGAGATCAGCCCGTGCGCCCGTCGCCGGTCGCCCGCCACTAGAGACAGGCGACCGGCTACGGACGGGGGGCGCTTACTTTTCGGTCTTGCTGAGCGTGCGTAGACAGCGCGTGCAAATGCGGACCTGGCGATACGTGCCATTCACCGCCAACCGCGCCGTCTGAATGTTCGGAGTCCACTGCCGCGCCGTGCGATTCTTCGCATGGCTGACGTTGTGTCCGAACTGGACGTGCTTCCCACAGACCTCACAGGTACCAGTACCAGCCAATTTACCCAACCCCCTTTACGAAACCTCAGTTTTGCTGTATCATGGTGCCAGGCAACCGCATGTATAAATTGCCCCAAGCGAGGCGCATCAGCACACAAGCCGGTTCGCAGGCCCCAGACGTGTATGATACCATAGATCCGCCGGTTATGCAAGAACCACGCTATGGGCCACCCCTGAGACCCCCGCATCTGCCGACGACGCTAAGGACCACAACCGTGACCAACCATGCCGCCCGGCGAGGCGGGAACACTCGCACTTCGCCCCCAGGTTCCACCAACCACCCCGGCCCGCCGCGCAGCAACGGCCCGGCCCCGGCGGGCACGCCGGTGGGCGGGGCACCCGGCCCGCAAGGCCGGGTGGAGGTGACGCCGCAGGCGGTTGCCACCCTCGCCAGCCGGGCGATTGAGCAGAGTTATGGTGTGGTCGGCCTTGCGTCGCGCACTTCGCGCCCCGGCCTGGCCGAATTGCTGCGCCGCGACGAGCAACATAAGGGCGTGCAGGTGACCTTCACCGACGAGCGGATCGTGATCGACCTGTTCGTGATCCTCGAATACGGCACGCGCATTTCGGAAGTGGCCTACAACCTGATGAGCAGTGTGAAGTTCGCCGTCGAGTCGGCGTTGGAGATGCCGGTGGTCGAGGTGAACGTCAACGTGCAGGGGATTCGCGTCAGCCAATAACGACCTCAGGAACCGGGCACGGGCGCACACGGCGGGGCGCTCCACCCCCCGCCACCCCGCCGTCTATTTTTGCACCAGAGAGGAAACGATGCAGTGGTCAAACGGACTCAGCAGGAGAATGCAACGGGGCTGCCCTCCACCAACGGGAAAGCAGACCTCCAGGCCGACCCCGGAGCAGCTCCCGGCGGGGTAAGCTGGGACGGCCAGCAGTGGAAATACGCGATGGCCGCCGCTACCACCTGGCTCAACCGCCATAGCGCGGCGATTAACGCGCTGAACGTCTTTCCCGTCCCCGACGGCGACACCGGGACCAACATGTCGCTGACGATGCAGGCCGCCTATAAAACAGTAGCCGACTCTCCCAGCCATTCGGTGACCGACATCGCCGGGGCGATGTCCTACGGCGCGCTGATGGGGGCGCGGGGCAATTCGGGGGTCATCCTGTCGCAGGTCTTTCGCGGCTTCAGCCGGGGGCTGAAGGGCAGCGCCCAGTTGACGGCGGCGAACTTTGCCGACGGGCTGCGTGACGCCGCCGCCACCGCCTACCAGGCCGTGCTCAAGCCGGTCGAAGGGACGATGCTGACGGTGATCCGCGAAATGTCCGAGGGCGCCGACGCGGCCCTGGCCGAACAGCCCGACCTGATGTTCGTGCTGGAGCAGACGATGGAGGCCGGGCGGCGCTCGGTGGCCCGCACCCCCGAACTGCTCGACAAGCTGCGCGATGCCGGGGTGGTCGATAGCGGCGGGCAGGGCTTGCTGGTGCTGCTGGAAGGCATCGTGCGCTATGGCCGGGGCGAATCGGTGGAAGGCCCCGCCGACGACCCCGACCTGGACCAGAGCGCGGAGGAAGGCATCGTCCATATCGAGCACGGCGAGTATGGCTACTGCACCAACTTTATCCTGGTCGGCAAAGAGCTGGACTTCCCCGAAATCCGCCGCCTCCTGGCCGGGATGGGCGATTCGGCGGTCATCGTCGGCGACGAGCGGCTGATCAAGGTGCATATCCACACCGAGCAGCCCGGCACCGTCTTGAACTATGCCACCGCGCTGGGCAGCCTGCGCCAGGTGGCGATCACCGACATGCAGGAGCAGCACGACGAGTATATGTCGGCCCACGCGACCGCCGACGCGGCGCCCGCGCCGCCCACCCAGGCCCGCGCCAGCACCGCCGATGCGAGCGGCACGGCCACCCTGGCCGTCGTCGTGGGCGGGGGGCTGAGTAAAGCCTTCGAGAGCATGGGCGCGACGGCGCTGATCGAGGGCGGGCAGACGATGAACCCCAGCACCGAAGAACTGCTGCGCGCCGTCGAAGCGTTGCCGCACACCGAAGTGATCATCCTGCCGAACAACGGCAACATTATCATGGCCGCCAAGCAGACCCAGGCCCTCACCCGCAAGCGAGTGATCGTGGTCCCCACCGAAACGATCCCCCAGGGCATGGCCGCCCTCGTCGCCTTCAACTATGACGCCGACATCGAGACCAACGCCCGCACGATGGAGCAGGCGGCGGTCTCGGTCGAAACGGGCGAGATCACCACTGCCGTGCGCGATGTGACGCTGAACGGGGTCACGGTGAAGGTGGGCGACATCATCGGGCTGCACAACGGCGCGCTGGTGGTGGCCGGGAAGGGCGAAGAAGAAGTCGCCTGGGACCTGCTTAAGCGGATGCACACGGGCGACCGTGAGATCGTCACCATCTATTACGGCCAGGATAAGGATGCCGCCGCCGCCCAGGCGTTTGCCGAGCGGGTCCGCGCCGAGTATCCCGACCAGGAGGTCGAAGTGATCGATGGCGGCCAGCCCTTCTATGCCTACTTGATTTCGGCGGAGTAGACGCCGCGCCGCCAGAGCCAGGAACCCGGCACGGCTCCCGTTGGGGCCGGGCGGTCTTGGCTCTTGTCGTCTGTCGCACACCCTGCCGCCCGGCCAGGAATCCATGCCGGGTCTACGCGAGGAGCGCCTTTATGTCCACCGTCCGGGTTATCACCGATAGCACCTGTGATCTACCAGAGGCGCTGATCCGACAATATAATATTACCGTCGTCCCGGTCAACATCCACCTGGGCGACAAGGTTTACCTGGACCGGGTGAACCTGACCACGGATGAATACCTCCATCTGGCGGCGACCTTGCCGCGCACCGA
>JBBSEL010000754.1:0-3212 GCA_038239755.1 Chloroflexia bacterium
CCCCACGGGGCGGCGCTCCCCCGGCTGTTTACGTTTCGTTGCCGCCTTCCGGCCCACGCGCGCGGGGATCGGACATCGAGCCGCTTGGCCCGGTTTCGCCGCCCGGCATCGTCGGGGGTGGCCCCATCGGGCGGGTTTCGCCCGGCGTATACGGCGGGGGCGAGTAGGGTGGGGGTGAGTACGGCGGCGGGGTCCCGTAGCGATCTGTTTCCGCGCCCGCAGGCGGCGGGGACGGCAGCGGGTTGTAGGCCGGGGGTGTATACGGCGGTACTTCCCCGGCGGGTGGGCTATAGGGCGGCGGGCTGTAAGGCGGGCTACCAGCGGGCGGCGTATATGGGGGCGGGTTGCTAGCGGGCGGCATGTACGGGGGCGGGCTGCCTGCCGGATTGTAGGGCGGGGGGCTGCCTGCGGGCGGGGTATAGGGCGGAGGTGCCCCTGCCGGGGTATACGACGGTGCGCCATAGGGTGACCCGCCACCGGGCGGCATCATCCCCACCGGAGCTAACTCGCTGCCCGGCATCTGGCGGCGGTTGCGATAGAGCAGGGTCCACAACACCGACTGGAAGCTTTTGGTGAAGGCACCCACGGCGGCAGACACCAGCCACAGCAGCAAGCCCAGGAACAGCAGCGTCGGCAGGGAGAACTTGCCGTTTTGGAAGCCCATCGCAGCCACCATTGGCGCGCCGAGCAGCAACGCGAACGGGGACACGACGACGCCGCTGATGATGCCGACGACGAGCAAGATCAGGGAGGCGATAATCGAGGCCCCGATGTTCGCACGCAGCAATTGCCAGCCGGTACTCAGTGCCGTCATCGGTCCCTGATTCTCCAGCACCACGGCCCGCAGGCCATATTCGCGGACCAGACCCAGGATAATGACGAGCGGAATCAGGAGAATGAACGCCAGACAGCCGCAAATGCAGATCAGCCCAAACGCGCTCCCTGCCGCAGTGGTACCACTGTTGCTCCCGGTGCCTCCTGCGTTGACCATCGCGGCGATCGACGCGCCAAAGATGAGGAAGATCGGGACCAGGAAAATCAGCAGGATAATCAGAATGATGATCCCATACACAAGATTATATACCCAGACGGAGACCATCTTCGGCCAGCCTAATCCCCAGGCGGCAGAGAAGCTGGGCTGCTCGTGGGTCCGCTCGATATGGTCGGTGGTGGCGATCAGGGCGGCCTCTCCGGCGGCACTGATGAAGCTGAAGACGATCGCCGCAATCAGGGCTAGGCAGCCCAGCCCGATCAGCAACCCGCTGTACTGGTCGGCAAACTGCTGAAAGTCAGTGCCGCTGTTGCTGCTGCTGCTATAGTTGAATTGACTGTTGATCCCCCCACCCGCAGTGAGCGCGACGATGAAACCGAGCAGCCACAACACGCGGTTGCGCGAGAACACCTCCCAGGTGCGCGAGATCAAACGGCCATAATCAATAGGCATAATGCGACTCCTTTCCTTGATGGACAATGATGGGCAATGGGTGATGGGGATTTGATAATTGTGACCCGGCCCTCACCAACGTATACGCATGGGCCTGCCTAAAGTTGCGGTTTGGCGTTCAGCAGCTCGCGCCGGAGCAGGTTCAGGGCTGCCAACCCGGCCAGGCGCTTGAGTTCGCCCCGCGCGGCCCGCTGGGGGATGGTGAGAGCGCGGGGGGCGCGCCCCGGCAGGGCGACAGCGGCGTGGCAGTCGGCGCTCACTCGCACATCGTCGCGGGCGGCGGGCAGGTCGCCCAGGGTGATCAGGGCCACGCAGTCGAGTGCCCCGCCGCGCACCGCCTCGGCCAGCGCACCGACGGTTTCGGGGCTGTAGACCACATCATCGGTCGAGCCGGTGTGGCCCAATGCCTCGCCGGTGATTTCGGCCAGTGCGGCGATGCTGCCGGTCGGCATGATCCAGCCGCCGACCAGCCGGTCCAGATGTTGAGTGGTCCCGGTCAGCACCCGCAGGATCTGCCCCCCGGTGATGGTGCCCACCTCGACCACCTGGAGCCGCAGGTTCGCCTCGGCCAGCGCGGTACAGATCACATCCTCCAGCGTCTCCTCGTCCACGCCCCAGATCGCGTCGCCCAGCCGTTCGCGCATCGCCGCTTCCAGCGGGGCGATCAACGCCTGGGCGGCGGTTTCGTCGGCGGCGCGGGCGGTCAGGCGCAGGTGAACTCCGTCGTTCTTGGCATAAGTGCCCACGCTGGGGTTAGTCGTGTGGAGCAGGTCGCGCACCCGGTCTTCCACCACCGACTCGCCCAGGCCCAGCACTTTGAGCGTGCGGCTCGCCAGCCGTGCCCCGCTCTGCGCGACGAGCCGGGGGGCGATCTCCTGCGTCCACATCCGCCGCATCTCGAAGGGCACGCCGGGCATGGCGGTGATCCGCCGGGTGGGGCCAGACCCGTCAGGGTCGCGTGCCCGTTCCACCCACCAGCCCGGCGCGGTGCCGATGGGGTTGGGCAGGATGGTGGCCGACGCGATGCGCGTGGCCTGCTTGCGGTTCTGTTCGGGCATGACGATGCTGCGCCCGGCGAAGAAGGCCCGCAGGTCGCGCTCCAGTTCCGGCTGGATGACCATCTCCTCACCCAAGAGGGCGCTGATCGCCTCGCGGGTCACGTCGTCTTCGGTCGGCCCCAAACCCCCGGTCAGAATGGTTAGATCGGAGCGGTCCCAGGCGCGGCGCAGGGCTTCTTCCAGCCGCGCCGGATTGTCGCCCACCTGTGACACCCAATAACAGTTGATGCCCAGCGCGGCCAGTTCTTGCGCCAGGAAGGTCGCGTTCGTGTCGGTGATGTTGCCCAGCAGGAGTTCGGTCCCTATCGAGATGATTTCGGCGTTCATAACAGCCCTCATTCGCGTAAGTGCTAGCCGCTCACGGCAGCCTGTTTGCCCCGCATAACTTTCCGTGGATATTATAGCATAGCCCCCGCCGCTGCAAACCCGCAGGCCGGTCGGATTCCGTAAGGTCGGTTACAAGAGAGAACAGATCTATACGCTATAATATGGGGGTATATAGACCAGAACCCGGTGCTGCCTGTGCAGCCGCGTTCTTATACTTCTTCTGAACTTACCCTATGGATAGTCCGGCCCTGACAACCGCAGACCGCCCTAGCACGCCCGCCGCTCTGTTGAGCGCGTGCCTGTGTTGTTGCGCGTGTCCGCGGCTGGCCGTGCGTGCGTGTTGCGCGGTCAGCCTTCTCCCACCTGGCCCGGCTCCCTGTTCC
>JBBSEL010000755.1:0-3211 GCA_038239755.1 Chloroflexia bacterium
GGGCAGCGTGAGGGCCCCGGGCTTGACCTGGGGCAGCAGCAAATGAAGGCGCATCGGGCAAGGCACTCCTAATGGTGAGGGTCCCGGTCAGTATACACCCAATTGCACCAACCGTCGAACGGCCACCCCCCAGCCCCGCGTTCTTGCGTCCGGCCCCGCCCTGTGCTACAATGCCCACGGTCTACCCATGTGATACGGAGTTGGCGCGGGAATGTTACGCGACCGGATCTTTAGCGGCATCATCCTGCTCAGCGGGGTGCTCATCCTGATTGCCGTGCGTGGCCCGCTCCTCATCGTCGGGGTCGCGGCTGCCGCGCTGATCGGCGCGCTCGAATTCTACAACATGGCCCGCAAAGGCGGCTACAGCCCGTGGACGCTCGGCGGGGTGGTGCTAACCCTGGTCCTGGTGGTCGAGGCGGCGCTGGTGCGCTACGGCTGGCCCAACAGCGCCGCGCCCGGCCAGCCGGACAACCTCGGCACGGGGTTGCTGGCCGTCGCGTTGGTGCTGGTCGGGGCGATCCTGGTCGAGCGGGCACGCGGCGGCGACCCCACCCAGGGCTGGGCCAACGTCGGGCTGACCGTCGGGGGCGCGCTCTATACCGGTGGGCTGCTGCGCTACGGGCTGCTGCTGGACAAGCCGGTGGGGGCCGAGGTAAGCTGGCTGCTGCTCATCCTGGTCGCCACGGCGGGCAGCGACACCGGGGCCTACTTCGTCGGTCGCCTGCTCGGCAAGCGCAAGCTGATCCCGCACATCAGCCCCGGCAAAACCTGGGCGGGGCTGTGGGGCGGCATGGCCGTGGCGGTGATCGGGGTGGCCCTGCTCGCCCCCGTCCTCCACATTCCGTGGCTGCATGTGTTGCCGCTGGGGCTGGTACTCAACCTCGCCAGCGTGACCGGCGACCTGGCCGAGTCGATGCTCAAGCGGGGGTTCGGGGCCAAAGACAGCGGCACCTGGATCCCCGGTCACGGCGGCCTGCTCGACCGGCTCGACAGCCTCTTGTTCGTGCTGACCGCCGTTTATTTCTATATCACTCTCTTTTATCAGGCGTGAGCCGAGCGAGGCACCCCGATGAGCGAACAGGCCAAGACCAGCACTAAAACTGCGACCAACCCCGAAGACGGCTGGCACATGAGTCCGGTTGTCTACGCCATCTCCTGGGTCGTGTTCACTCTCCTCTACACTTTCTGGTGCCGTGTACGCATGAGCGGGAAAGCAAACGTGCCCCCCGGCGGCGGGCTGATGGCGGTCAGCAACCACCAGAGTATGCTCGACCCATTCATCGTCGCGTTTGTCTTCCAGCGGCCTATGCGCTACATGGGCAAAGCCGAACTGTTCAAAATCCGCCCGGTCGCCTGGTTCCTGAACCTGTACGGCGGCTTCCCGGTGGCCCGCGACAAGCGCGACCCCCAAGCGCTCCGCACCGCGCTGAACATCATGCGCGCCCGGCAGGTGCTGGGCATGTTCCCCGAAGGCAGCCGCACCACCACCGGCGAGATGGCCGAGTTCCGCACCGGGGCGATCCGCCTGGCGATCAAGGCCCAGACCCCGATCATCCCCTGCGGCATCTGGGGCGCGAACCGGGTGCTGCCCCACGGCGCACGCTGGCCCCGCCCCCGCCCGATCGGCATCGCCGTCGGCGCGCCGATCACCCACCCCGACCTCTATGACCACCACCCGACCCCCGCCGAGATCGAAGCTGCCGCTGCCGATCTGGAGGCGCGGATCGCGGCCCTGGTCAAAGAGGCCGAGGCGCTCTGGCAGAAGAAATAGGGATCAGGCAGCGGGCAGCGCCGCTAAAAACGCCAGCACCGCCGCCGTCAACGCCTCCGGCTGTTCCAGGGGGATGATGTGCGCCGCGTTGGGGATGATCACCTGCTGCGCGCCGGGGATCGTCGCAGCGAGCGCGTTGGCGCTGTCCCGCACCCCGGCCTGGTCCCGGTCCCCGGCGATGATCAGCGTGGGCACATGCAGGTGCGCTAGCATCTCTGCATACGAGGGTTGCGCGGGGGCCTCGGTCGCGTCCGCCACTGCCTCTTCGGGGCCGGACGGGTCCGCGGGAGCCTCGGCGGCTGCCGGGGGTTGGGCGTAATGGGCAAAAGAGTAGTCGCGCATAATCGCCTGCGCCCGGTCGCGCACCGCCGGGTCCGCCGGGCGGATCGGGCCATCCACCCACATCTCGCTGAAGATCGCGATCGCCTGCGCGTGGTCGCCACTCCGCGCCGCCGTCCCGAATTCGCCCCACCGCTGCTCAAACGCCTCGGTGGCGGTCCACCCCAGGGTGCCGGAGGCGACATCAATCAGCGCGTCCACCCGGTCGGCATGGGCCAGGGCAAAGGATTGCGCAAGCTCCGCGCCGATCGAAAGGCCCATCACATAGGGCCGGGCGATGTCGAGAAAGCGCAGCAATTCATCGAGATCCTCGATATCGGACGCCCCCAGATCGTTCTGCGCCGAGCGCCCAAACCCGCGCATGTCGTAGCGCACGACTCGATAATGCGCGGCCAGCGCCGGGAACACGTCGTCCCACACCCGGTGATCAAACAAGAGGCTGTGGATCAGGACCAGGGGGTGCCCCGTCCCGGCCACTTCGTAATAGAGCCGGGTGCCATTCACCTCGGCAAAACCTGTCTGCGTTGCCATTGTACAGTTCCTCCTCTAAAGTAGACATCAGGGCAGCCGTGCCCCACACGGGGTTCCCCGTGACTATCTTGATCCTACAACGGAAAGCGGATACAATCGATCCTGATTGAGGAGAAGGAGCGCGATTTGTAGCATCCGACGACGCGGGTGCTCACCCTGCTGGAACTGCTCCAGAGCCATGGGCGCTTGAGCGGGCTGGACCTGGCCCGGCGGCTAGAGGTGGATGCGCGCACCGTCCGCCGCTATATCACCATCCTCCAGGACCTGGGCATCCTCCGCGAACTGGCCGAGGAGATCTACCGCCGGGCCGAAAGCACCCCGGTGGAAGTCGTCAGGGCGGGAAAGTAGCACAGCGCAGATAAGCAGTGAGCCGGTACGTCGCTGGTGCTCAGACGTTACCGGCTCACAGATATGATTGGTCAGATGGATCGGCTGACCCCTGACTCCCGACCCCTGGCCCCCCCACCCCGTCCGGTGCCCCCCGGTTACCCAGCGCCGCACGCGATCCATCGTTTGCTCGCTGGGGAGGGCGGCGGTTGTGATCAGGCCGGCCTCGTCGGCCTGGGGCCA
>JBBSEL010000756.1:0-3200 GCA_038239755.1 Chloroflexia bacterium
GCCGACGATGACCGACGAATACCGCCGCCGGGGTTGGCGCGCCCGGCTGATCGTGCCGTCCCAGGTGCCCGTCTTACAGGCGGCGGCGGCGCGGCTGGCCCAGGAGCCGACCCCGGCAGGGGCACCCACGGTCTGGTACTATTTTGTCACCGATCACGCCGACCCCTGGCGCGAGCTGCTGGGCGCGGTGCTGCGCACGGGCGCGCAGACCTATGGCGAGGCGCAACAGGCGATTTATGGTGAGGAGATTCCCGCCGCCGAACTGCTGGTCGGCTTCGGCAAGCCGGTCCTGGGCACTACGCTGGTGCCGCCGCTGCTCCTCGGCCCGGCGATCCAGTGCTACTGGACCCAGCGGGCCGGGGCGCGGTTGACCGAGCCTATGCTCCGCGAGATTATTTATGACTATGCCTACACCCGGCGCACCTTCCGGCCCGATCACCAGCCCCGTTATGCACAGGCCGCCGCCCAACAGGCTCTGTGGGATACAACCTCCGTCCTGGGGTTGGGCGTTGAGATGAATGGTTTTTGGTATCCCGCTCCGTTTCCAGGGGCGCAGTTGTAGGATAGTGAGGGATTGATGCTGAAATCTCTTATCGATGTGACGCTTCCCGATGCCGATCTGGCGCGCAAGGCCCGCTGGCTAAACCGGGTGCTGCTGAGCTTTATCGTGCTTGGTGCTTTGAGTGCGCTGGCGATCCTGGTTGTCGTGCCCTTCTCGATTACGAGTGCTGCCGACATCCTGGCCGTGGTGGTGTTGGTTGGCCTGTACTTGCTGAACCGGCGCGGGTTTGTGAGTGTGGCCCTGATCGGGTTGCTGGCCTTGATCACGGCAAGCCTGCTGCAAGCGGGGCTGACTGTGTCCGGCCTGGCTCCGCTGGTCTATCCGGCCCTCTTCGTGCTGGTGATCATCACCGTCGGGGTCTTTCTCTCGGCGCGTGCGGTATTGCTGGCTGTGGTCGCGGTGAGCGTTATCACCTTCTGGTATTTCCAGGTGAGTAGTGCCCCCGGCGTGCTGCCCTACCGGATCTCGTATCCCGACCAGATTTCGCTCTACATGTATACCCTCGTGATCCTGTTTGTTGGGGCGGGGGCGCTTTCCTGGCTTTCCAGCCGCATGATGGATGAAACCCTGGTCAACCTGCGCCGCCGCGCGGTTGAACTGGAGGCCGCCTACCGCGACCTGACCGAGCAGAGCCAGCGCGAGCACGACCTGGGGACCAACATCAGCACGCTGTCGGCCCGGCTGTCGGGGGTGAGCAGCCGCCAGGTGCAGGGGGTGGGGACGCAAAACCGGGCGATCACCAATGTGGTGACGGCGGTCAGCGAGTTGCACGCCACCGCCAACCAGATCGCTGCCTTGACCCAGGAAGTGCGGCGGGCGGCCAACGCGGCGATGGTGAGCGTCACCCACGCCCAGGAGTTGGTGGCCCACAGCCGCGAAGTGGTCCAGCGCAACCGCACCCAGGTGCAAACGGTGATCGACCGGATGACCGTCCTGGACCGCCTGAGCGGCCAGATTACCACCTTTGTCGATGGGATCCGCGAGCTATCAGAGGAGACCCAGTTGCTGGCCCTGAACGCGACCATTGAGGCGGCAGGGGCCGGGGTGTTGGGACGGCGCTTCGGCGTGGTGGCCGATGAGGTGCAAAGCCTGTCCCGCCGCTCGAACGAGTTCGTGGAACAGATCCGGCTCGCCTTAAACGGGCTGCGCCAGGCTGGAGAAACGGCCCTGGCAGCGACGCAGAGCAGCATGCTGGTGGCCGATCAGGTGCAGGAAGTAGCCGACGAAGTGCGGGAGGTTCAGGCGCAAATTGTGGGCGCGGTGGAACAGACCAACGGCCTGGTCCAGCAGATTTCGTCGGCCACCAGCCAGCAAAACACGGCAACCGAACAGGTCACCCAGATCATCCAGCAGCTAGCCAGCGACGCGAACGCGACGATCCAGGAGACGAAGGACCTGGAAGCGGTGAGCGGGGAGTTGCTGTATGCGGCAGAGTTGCTCACCCGCGCCATGGCCTGGATGCCCAGTACCGACCACGCCGCCCTGGCGGATCCAGTGACGCCCACCAACGACTGGCCCCCGGCAGCGGCGCACCCCGCGCCCTCGCTCTAGGCGCTTATCCCCGGTCACGGCTGACCGGGCTATTCGGCGCGCACCCAGCCCAGCGCGATGCGGCCCCGCTCCGCCTCGACCTGCTGGATCTCGACGTTGACGATGTCGCCCACATGGAGGGTCACACCGGGGGGGAGCTGGCTGCGGTGGAGCAGGCCCTCCTGCTTGACCCCGATATCCACGAACGCGCCGAAATCGACCACGTTGCGCACCGTGCCCTGGAGTTGCAGCCCCGTTTTCAGGTCGCCCAGCGAAAGCACATCGCTGCGCAGGATCGGGGCGGGCAACGCCTCGCGGGGGTCGCGGCCCGGTCGCGCCTGCTGCTCCAGAATGTCGGCCAGGGTCGGCACGCCGGTGCCCAGCGCCGCCGCCAACTGTTCCAGCGACCCCTGCGCCCGCAGGCTATCCAGCGCCGCCTTGCGCGCCTCCGGGGGAGTGCGGTCGGTGAGGCCCGCCTGGCGCAGCACGCCCCGCGCCACGTCGTAGCTTTCGGGATGGATCGCCGTGGCATCCAGCGGCTCGGTCCCGCCGCGCACGCGCAAGAAGCCCGCCGCCTGCTCGAACGCCTTCGGCCCCAACCCCTGCACTTTGCGCAGCGTCGCCCGGTTCTTAAACCCCCCGTTGGCGTCACGATAGGCCACGATCCGCTCGGCCAGCTTCGGCCCGACCCCCGACACGTAGGTCAGCAGCGCGGGCGAGGCGGTATTGAGGTCCACGCCGACGTAGTTGACCACGCTCTCCACCACTTCGGTCAAGGAGCGGGCCAGGTTGCCCTGATCGACATCGTGCTGGTAGAGGCCCACCCCGATCGCCTGGGGGTCGATCTTGACCAATTCGGCCAGCGGGTCCTGGGCACGCCGGGCAATCGAGACCGCCCCGCGAATACTGACATCCAGCTCCGGCAATTCGGCGCGGGCCAGCGGGCTGGCGCTGTAGACGCTCGCGCCCGCCTCGCTGACCATCAGATAGTGCCCGCTGTGGCTCAGGCGGATCACTTCGGCCACCAGGCGCTCGGTCTCGCGCGAGGCTGTGCCGTTGCCGATGGCCCACAGGCCGATCCCGTGGCGGGTAGCCAATCCTTGCAAGA
>JBBSEL010000757.1:0-3199 GCA_038239755.1 Chloroflexia bacterium
AGCAGGGTGATCGCTATGGCGAAGACCCCATCGCTGAAGGCTTCTAACCGGCTGGTTTCTTTCCCCTCGCTGGCGGCGGAGGTGGTCTGCTGCGCCATAGATTGGAGGGTCCCTCCCTGGTCTTTCCCGAAGTAGTGAGCTATTTTCTCTGGCACCATACCACGCACGGCCCAAATTGTCTAGCACTGATCGGCGGGGTGGGGATGGCCCAACTTCTTACAAGATTGTTATGATTACAAGATAGTCATCAATTAGCCAGACGAACAGGTTCCCGGCAACAGAATGGCTGGGCCATACGCCTGCTCACGGCCCCTTATCTATATCTGTTGCACCGGAAATCTATATAGTTGAAGGATGGATGACTCGACTCCTGTTTGACCCTCCTTGATCGCTCCTGATGGCGGGGCGGCGCGACTGGCATCCCCTTTTGCGCGGTCTACCCTCAGCCCTACTATATTGACGCGCTTATTCGCTTATGTTACACTACTACTGGATCGTTTATAACATTCTTTCCGTTTACACCCCGTGGCGCTTCCCAACTCCGCCCGGTTCTCGCACTTCCCACCGCGCCCTGCACTGCTGCGGTTAGCGTCAGCAAGACACTCCCAGGGCCTTCTTTATTCGGCACCTGGAATTTTTTTGTCGCACCCATTGGGTGTGCATCCACCCAGTGGTCCGCTGCTCTCCCCAGGCGGGCCACTCACCACAGCCGGAGATATGTGCCCGGTACCTGATGGGCCAGGTATTGGCCTCATATCTTCACCCCTCTGACGACGCGGGACACGCCGTTAGAGTCACTCCCTGATGCCTGGTTGCAGAATGCGGCATTGGCGGCCCGTTCCCACGCCAGCGTAGCCCCCTACAAGGAAGGTGTTATATATGTTTAAGCAAGGATTATTTGTGGGCCTGGCGCTTCTGGCCCTGGGTTTAGCCACCTGGGGGTTGCGGGCGAGTGAACTGCACGCGGCTCCCGCTCCGCCCGATGTCGGCGCGTCTGGCGGGGTGATCGTCGGCCAGGATTATCATCACGACCTCTCGCCCGCGCTGCGCGATATGCCGCAAATTACCATTGATCCGAAGGCGGCGCACAAGGAAGGGCCAGAGAACCCGCGCATCCTGATCTCCAACCGCAAAGATATGCCCGATGCCTCTGCCGTGCAACGGCTGCTGGCCCCGCTGGCGATGCCCGCCCCGATCCTCAACTTCGACGGCATTCCCTTCCCCGGCGTCGGCTGTAGCTGCGCCCCGCCGGATACCGATGGCGAAGTCGGCGCGACCCAGTATGTGCAGATGGTCAACGAAGGCTACCAGGTCTTCAACAAGACCACCGGGGCCTCGCTCCTGGGGCCGAGCGCCATTTCGAGTATCTGGAGCGGCTTTGGCGGCGTCTGTCAGACCAATGGCGATGGCGACCCGGTGGTGCTCTATGATCAACTCGCCAACCGCTGGCTGATCAGCCAGTTTGCGGGCAGTGGCGTCCCTACCGATGAGTGCATCGCCATCTCGACCACCAGCGACGCCACCGGCACCTACAACCGCTACGGCTTCCACCTCGGCACCAACTTCTTCGACTATCCCCACCTGAGTGTCTGGCCCGATGCCTACTATATGGCCGATAACGTCTTCAACGCGGCGGGCACCCTCCGGCTTGGCCCGCAGCCGTTTGCCTTCAATCGGGCGGCCATGCTCGCCGGGACCGCCGCGACTTTCGTCAGCACAGGGATTACGGTGGGTGGCAATGAGCCGTACTACCTGCCCGCCGACCTCGATGGCTCAACCCTGCCGCCAGCGGGCGCGCCGAGTTCGTTCGTCGAATGGCCGGGCGCGGGGAGCTACAAGGTCTGGCACTTCCATGCCGACTTCGTCACCCCGGCCAACACCACCTTCACCCTCTTCTCCAGCCCGGCGGCGGCAGGGTTCACCCAACTCTGTGGTGCCACGCGCAACTGCGTGCCCCAACTCGGCTCGGCCACGAACCTGGACGGCATTGGCGACCGGCTGATGTTCCGCGCTGCCGACCGCTTCCTGCCCGGCTACGAGTCGTTGGTCGCCAACTACACCGTCAGTTCCGGCGGCGTGGCGGGCATCCGCTGGCTTGAGCTACGCAACGTGACGGCGGGGCCGGTGACCCTCGCCCAGGAGAGCACCTACCAGCCTGATACCACCTGGCGCTGGATGGGGTCGATTGCGCAGGATACCCAAGGCAACATGGCGCTCGGTTTTAGCGCCTCCAGCAGCACCATCAACCCGCAGATCCGCTACGCCGGACGCCTGGTCACCGACCCGGTGAACACGCTGGCCCAGGGCGAGGCGACCCTGTTCGCGGGCACCGGCTCGCAGACCGGCACCGGCAACCGCTGGGGCGACTACAGCGACATGACGGTGGACCCGGCGGACGATTGCACCTTCTGGTATACCCAGGAATACTACGCGACCACCGGCAGCTTCAACTGGCGCACGCGCATCGGCAACTTCAAGTTCCCGAGCTGCGTGCAAGGTACGCCGACCCCGACCGTCACCGGCACGCCGCCCACCAGCACCCCCACGGCGACCCTGTCGCCTACCGCGACGGCGACGAGCACACCCTGCGCGCTGACGACACCCCTCAGTGAAGGCTTCGAGAGTGGCACGCTGGGCACCTTCGGCACCACAGGCACGCCCGGTTGGTCTTCGGTGAACACCGCCGCCCATACCGGCACCTTTTCGGCCTTCTCGCCCGATGCCGCCGTTGTCTCTGATCAACGCCTGACCACCAACAGCGCGATCGCTATTCCGGCCTCGGGGCTGAGCAGTGCCACCCTCTCGTTCTGGCACCGCTACACCTTCGAGGGTACTGGAGCCAACTACTTCGACGGCGGCGTGCTAGAAACCTCCACCGATGGGGGGGCGACCTGGCAAGACGCCGGGACCAACATCACCGCGGGCGGCTATAATGTTACCATCAGCACGTGCTGTACTAACCCGCTGGGGGGACGGCTCGCCTGGGGCGGGGCTAGCCCCGGTTATCCGGCCTTCTTCCAGACCACGGTTAACCTGCTGCCCTACGCCGGGCAGAACCTGCTCTTCCGCTTCCGCCAGGGCGATGACTCTTCGGTCGCGTCCACCGGCTGGTGGGTCGATGATGTCGTAGTGACGCTCGGCAGCACCGTCTGCGCGACGCCGACGAGCACCGTGACGCGCACCTCGACGGCAACGAACA
>JBBSEL010000758.1:0-3197 GCA_038239755.1 Chloroflexia bacterium
ATCCGCCAGATGGAAGCCCTGCAAATCGACTCAATTAGCGTGGTGGCGCGCAGCCCCTATCTGGTGCTGTGGAGCCGCCTGGGCCAGTATGACCCGCGCTGGCTAGACGAATTGCTGGTCGAAGGCGCGCTGTTCGAGTACTGGTCGCACGCCGCCTGTTTCGTGCCCATCGAAGACTACGGCCTCTACCGGCGTGAAATGCTGGATGACTGGCGCGAGCAGAAGGAGTGGCTGGCGACGCATCCCGACGAGGTGGCGATGGTGCTGGACCGGCTCCGCAAGAAAGGGGCCGTGCGTGCCTCCGATTTTCCCCGTACCGAGGGCAAGGGCGGCACCTGGTGGGACTGGAAGGTCGAAAAGCAGGTGCTGGAACGCCTGCTCTGGGTGGGCGACCTGATGATCGTCCGTCGCGAGAACTTCCAGCGGGTCTACGCCTTGCGCGAACAGGTGCTGCCCGACTGGGACGACGCGCAGACCCCCCCACGCGAGGAAGTCACCCGCACCCTGGCCCTCAAGGCGGTGCGGGCGCTGGGGGTGACCACGGCCCGCTGGGTGCCCAACTATTTCTTTGGCCTGTGGGGGGCGAACCCCACGCCGAAAAAAGGGGTGGTCGCGCTGCTGGATCGCCTGGTGGACGACGGCGCGCTGCTCCGCGTCACCGTGGAGGGTTGGAAGGACCCGGCCTATCTGCATCCCGACCACCTGGCGCTGGCCGAGCAGGCTGCCGCCGGGACGTTGGTGCCGACGGTGACCACGCTCCTCTCGCCCTTTGATCCGTTAGTGCGGGACCGCGTCCGCACCGAGGTGCTCTTTAACTTCTACTACCGCATCGAGATCTACACCCCGGCTCCCAAGCGGCAATACGGCTACTTTACCCTGCCGATCCTGCACCGGGGCGCACTGGTCGGGCGGCTCGACCCCAAGGCTCACCGCACCGACGGCCTGTTCGAGATCCGCGCCATCCACCTGGAACCCGGCGTCGCCGTCACCGAGGCGCTGGTGACCGACCTCGCCGCCACGATCCAGGCCAGCGCCACCTGGCACCAAACCCCCCAGGTGATCATCCGCCAGTCCAACCCGCCCGAACTGGCTGAGCGGGTGACGGCGGCGTTGGCGGGCGAGCCGCTACTTACACCATCATCCTGATCAGGCGGATTGCGTCGCGGCGCTGTATGCTATAATAAATCGTGAACCCACCATACGACGTTGTATTCGACATCGCCCAGCAGGACGCACCCTGGTGGGTATTGGCACCAGGCGTCCTTATTCTGGGTCTTGCGGTGCTCCTGTGGCGCAGCCGTCGCACGCTGGTGGGCAGAGGACCGGCGATTGTGGGCTTCTTTGGTTCACGCCTGATACTGACCCTGGTGATATTCGGGGCGATTGGCTGGATCTTTGTGGCTGGGTGGGGAACGCTGGCGGACTATAACACCACCTGGCGTATGTTAGCGGACGGACGCGCTCAGGTGGTCGAAGGGCCGGTCGCCAATTTCACGCCGCAGCCCACCGGTGATCATGGCGTCGAGAGTTTTACCGTTGCGAATGTGCCTTTCACCTATGGGGCAGCCAGCCTGGAGCCGGGTTTTCGTACCGCCAGCACCCACGGTGGCCCAATCAACAAGGACGGGATCAACGTCAGGATACATTATTGTGCCGATCCGCAGGCCGGGCGGAATGTGATCCTGCGCTTAGAAATTAGAAAGTAACACACGTTCGACGGCTGCCAAACGCCGTACTTACTCAGGTGACAGATATGGACCTCTTCGATTACGCCGCCGCCGAACAGACCAAACGCGATGCCCCGCTGGCGGCGCGGATGCGCCCGGCCACCCTGGATGACTACGTCGGGCAGCAGCATTTGCTGGCACCGGGGCGCAGCCTGCGCCGGGCTATCGAAGCCGACAAGATCGGCTCGCTCATCCTCTGGGGGCCGCCGGGCAGCGGCAAGACCACTCTGGCCCGGATCATCGCCGGGGTGACGAACGCCCATTTTGTCGCCGTCAGCGCCGTCGCGGCGGGCGTGGCCGACCTGCGGAAGGTGGTGAAAGAGGCGCAGGAGCGGCGCAAGCTCTACCAGAAGCTCACCATCCTCTTTATTGACGAGATCCACCGCTTCAACAAGGGCCAGCAGGACGCGATCCTACCTTACGTCGAAGATGGCACGGTCACACTGATCGGCGCGACGACCGAAAATCCGTCGTTCGAGGTGAACAGCGCGCTCCTCTCGCGCTCCCGCGTGGTGCAACTCTATCCCCTGAGCGATGCCGACCTGGAAATCTTGATCGACCGCGCCCTGCAAGACACCCAATCGGGGCTGGGTGATACCCCGCTGGAACTGCGCCCCGACGCCCGCGCCCACCTGATCGCCCTGACCAGCGGCGATGCCCGCATCCTCTACAACATCATGGAGCTGGCCGCCGCGACCAGCGTCTCCGATGAGCGCGGCGTGCGGGTGATCGATCTGGCCGCGCTGGAAGATGCGATGCAGCGCCGTGCCCTCCAGTACGACAAAGGCGGCGACCAGCATTACGACCTGATCAGCGCCCTGCACAAATCGGTGCGCGACTCCGACCCCGACGGGTCGCTCTACTGGCTGGGGCGGATGCTGGAGGGGGGCGAAGACCCGCTGTTCCTGGCGCGGCGGCTGGTACGGATGGCGACCGAGGACATCGGCCTGGCCGACCCTCACGCCCTGCCGCTGGCGATGGCGGCGCAGCAGGCGATCCATTTCCTGGGCCTGCCGGAAGGGGCGCTGGCCCTGGCCGAGTGCGCCGTCTACCTCGCCACTGCGCCGAAGAGCAACGCCGTCTACGTCGCCTACAGCCAGGTGCAGCAGGACGTGTCCCGCACCCGCGCCGACCCGGTCCCGATCCACCTGCGGAACGCCGCCACCCCGCTGATGGGCGGCCTGGGCTACGGCAAAGGCTACCAGTATGCCCACGACGCGCCCGACGCAGTGGTGGACCAGGAACACCTGCCCGACTCGTTGCGGGGCCGGTTCTACTATCGCCCCACCGACCGGGGCTATGAAGGCGAAGTCGCCGCCCGCCAGGTTCGCCACCGCCGCCCGCCCGCTGCGCCACCTACCGCCGAAGAACCCCCGCTGCCGGACGAGCCAGCGTCGTGAACCGGCTGACGGTAGGGCTGGCCCAGATGCGCTGCGAAAAAGGGGATTGGCCCGGCAACCTGGCGCGGAC
>JBBSEL010000759.1:0-3193 GCA_038239755.1 Chloroflexia bacterium
GCCGCGCACGTCCTCCATGCCCAGAACCCCGCAGCGCACATTGCGGCGGTGCTGGGGTTTTTGGCGAATGGATGAATTAAGAAGTAAGAATTAAAAAGACGCTTTTGTATCGGATTTTTTAATTCTTACTTCTTAATTCATCCTTCTCTACACTCCCAGATCGTAGAGTTGCTCGAACTGCAAGTCCAGGTCGTTCGTCGCCTGCCACAGCGCCGCCAGCGCCTTGCGCACGTTGCGGGCGGCACACGGGGGCAGGGCCTCATTCGCCGCCAGCCGCTTCAACGCCTCATACGCCGCCAGCAATTCCTGCTCGTCCTCACTGAGCGCGTTCCCCAGCAGATCCGTTTCGGTCACAGCCATGATCACTCTCCTTCTCCACTGCCTACTGCCCACTGCCTACTGCTTACCGCCTACTCGTACTGCGCCACCGGGCGGGCATCGATCAGCCGCTTGGCCTTTAGCTCAAAGCGCGGCAGGGTGCCATACTCCATCCGGTCCACGTTGAAGCGCAGGCCCTCGTGGGCGTGAGCCAGATCTTTCGCCAGTTGGGGTTGCAGCGTGGGCCACTCGTCGTCGGCGTCGGGCTTGATCTCGACCTTGATCGTGATCTCATCTTGCAAATCGTCCTTGCGCCAGACATAGATCTGGAACTCGTCAATCGCCGGGTACTCGCGGATGATCGATTCGACGGCGCGGGGGTAGACGTTGGTGCCGCGGATCAGCTTCATGTCGTCCCAGCGCCCCCGGATCCCGCCGTCGTAGATGTCCCAGGTGCGGCCACAGGTGCAGGTGGCGGCGGGCACGCGCAGGACCATGTCTTTGGTGCGGTAGCGGATCACCGGGATAAAGCCCCGGCCAAACGAGGTGACCACCCGTTCGCCCAACTCGCCGTAGCCCACCGGGGCATCACTGGCCGGGTCCAGCACTTCTTCGATGTAGTGATCCTCGATGATGTGGGTGCCGCCCGGCTGGTGCGCGCACTCGAAGATCATGATCGTGCCGACCTCGGTCATCCCCGCTGTGTCGCCCGCCTTCGCCCCCCACGCCTCCTCAAGCTGGCGCTTGGCCGCCGGGATCGACCCGGCAGGTTCGCCGGAGAGGATCAGCTTGTTGACCTTCGCGTCCTTCGCCAGATCAATACCCATCTCCCGCGCCTTCTGCCACATATGCAGGGCATAGGTGGGGGTGGAGGCCACGGTGGTCGCGCCCAGTTCCACGATCTGGGTGATCCGCGCCTCGGTGGTCTGCGCGCCACCGGGAATGACCAACGCCCCGATCTTCTCGCAAGCGTAGTGCGCGCCCCAGAAGCCGATGAACGAGCCATACCCGAAGGCGAAATAGACCGTGTCTGCCGGGCGGACGCCGAAGCCCCACAGCCCATAGCCCCACATCTCGCTGATCCAGTCCCAATCCTTCATGCTGTCCAGCACACGGATCGGGGTGCGCCCGGTCGTCCCCGACGTGAGGTGATAACGGATCGCGTTCTGCGGGTCGGTCGCCAGCAGGTCGCCAAACATCGGCGTTTCTACCAGCGACTCCATCCACTCCTCGCGGGTCATGAACGGGATGCGGCGGATATCGTCCAGCGATTGCAACTGGTCGGGGTGAAAATGGGCCGCGTCGAAGCGCTTTCGGTGGAACGGGGCCTGGGCATAGGCCCACGCACACAGCCGCCGCAGCTTGATCAGTTGCAGCGCCGTCAACTGTTCGCGGGGCAGCGTCTCGTTCTTCGGGTTCCAGTATTCGGAAAGGGCCATCTTACGACCTCCTTGTCGCTACTCGGCCAGCGTGAGCAGTTCGGCCAGCCAATCTATCGCCTCTGGATACTCGTCACAGTCCAGCACGAATTCTTGCCCGCGTTTGGCGCTGTCCAGGTGAACATGATCCGCCACCGTTTGCCAGCGGTTCAGATTGCGGTGATAGGTCAACGGGGGTCGTCCGGTGCGCGGGTCGAACCAGCCGGGCAACCGCCACAGGCTCCGCGTCGCATCGGGAGCGGTCAGCCGCAACTCCTCATGAAAGCAGTGAAACACCCCCGCCCCCGGCTTGTTAATCTCGATCTTTGGCACCGTCAGCCGATCCGTGGCGATATAGAGCGAGTCGTTCGGGCTGTACGGCTCCCCCTGGAGATGGGGGTGATATAGTGCCCACGCCGGGATCGCGTCCCGCTGGGTCACGGAAACCCGCCGCTCGATCTGGAACCAGCCGAAGATGACATGCTGATCCGGCGCACCCTTCACATAAATATAGCGCCCGTCTACTTTCTCCACCCGGCGGAACCAGCCGAAGAACAGGAACACATCGCCCGCGTTAACCCGCTGACCCTGCAAATGACTCTCCGCCGCCTCCGCCTGCCCGAACAACGGCTTCCAGTCCGGGGCGCGGGGCCAACTTTCGCAGCGCAAATCGGGGTCCAGATGCACCGGGCAGCTTGGCCCGATGTGACCGCCGGTTAGCTGGGCAACAATCTTGCTCAACGGCTGCCCATCATACGTCACCGCCTCGTAGGTCATAGTGTGCTTTGTTGTCGGGGATTCGGGGATCGGCAAGGAACACATCTCGCCCGACGGGAAGATCGGGCTGGGGACACCGCCTGCGGTGCTATCAAACCCCTTGCGGCTGAGGATGATCTTCATTCTGCTGCCCGCAGCTTGTGCCACATCCAGACGTTGGGATCTTCGTAGCGCCCCTGGTCGGCCTCGCGGTCGATGATGATCGGTTGGAGTGCGCCTTCGACCACATAGGGGCCGCTGTCGGGGAACACCAGCCCGGTCCACTCCTCCCACTCGGCCACCGTGCCGCTGATCCGCATCGAGCGCGGCGAGGGCGGCAACTGCTCGGCCCCGGCCCGCGCATGGACGCGAATCCAGGGGTCGAACGGTGCCCCATCCGCCCGTCGCCACTCGGCATAGCGTTCAATCGGTGTCAACGGATAGCGCGCCTTGAGCGTGGGCCGCACACAGGCGATCAGCGAGTGGAGGCCGTGCCGTTCGGCGGCGGCGCGCAGCCCGTCCAAGATCGTGCTGCTGTGCCCCGCCCCCTGATGGGTCGGGTCCACTACGATAGCATAAGCGTTCAGCGCAGTCGGCGTGCGCCCGGCCTCGTAATCATCCACGGCTTGAAGCGCCGCCGCGTCCCACCCCTCCGGCAAGGTCTCCCGCCGCCCATCCCAGACCAGCGGCACGCTGTTCCC
>JBBSEL010000760.1:0-3187 GCA_038239755.1 Chloroflexia bacterium
CATGGCGGAGGGCGGCTGAGATGTGGCGACCCCGGTTGTTTACCCTCTTGCTGGCGGCGTTCGCCCTGGTGATCGTGCTAGGAATCGGCGGCATGGTCGGCTTCTACAGCCTGTCGGGTGGGCGGTTCGGCCCGCCCAATGTGACCCGCGCCGACCCCAACCTGGCGAAGCTGGAAACGACCTCGGCGCAGACCCTGGCCGACTACTACGCGGCGCACGGCTCGTGGGACGGGGTGGATGTGCCCCTGCGCGCGCAGGGCCTGACCACTAGCGCGGGCACCACGGTGGGCTATACCCTGCTCGACGCGACCGGGCAAGTGGTAGTCAGCACCTCGGAAACCCCCTGGCACACCTGGGGACCGCCGGTGACCCCCGCCGTCCCCGGTCGTCCGGGCCTCGGCTTTGCGCTGGACCTATCCGGCGGCGGCACCCCGATCACGCTGGATAACCAGCGGGTGGGCACGCTGTTTCTGTCGGCATCGTCGGGGACCGACGGCTTCCCGGCCTCGCGGTTCGAGGCGGTGCGCGGCTTCCTCAGCGCGGCGCTGGGGTTGGCCGCGATCCTGCTGGGGCTGGCAACGCTTGTCGCCAACCGGCTCAGCCAGCCCTTGCGGCGGTTGACCCAGGCGGCGCAGACGGTGGCGGCGGGCGACCTGGGGGTGCGGGTGCAGAGCGGGCCGGTGCGCGAGATCAACGAACTGGCCCAGGCGTTCAACACGATGACCGAGGCGTTGGTGCGGGCCGACCAGCAGCGGCGGCAACTGACCGCCGACGTGGCCCACGAACTCCGCACGCCGCTCTCGATCATCCGGGGGCGGCTGGAGGGGATTCAGGATGGGGTGTACACGGCCACGCCGGACCAGGTGGCGGTGTTGCTGGACGAAACCGCGCTGCTGGAGCGGCTGATCGAGGACTTGCGGCTGCTGGCGCTGGCCGATGCCGGGCAACTGCCGCTCTATCCCGAAGCGTTCGACCCGGTGTTGCTGCTCCATGACGTGGCCCGGTCGTTCGCCCCGCAGGCGCAGCAGGAGGGGATCACGCTCCAGGTCGCCCCCGCCGAGGAGCTGCCGGAGATCGCCGCCGACCCGCAACGGATCGCGCAGGTGTTGGGCAACCTGGTGAGCAACGCCCTGCGCCACACGCCCCCCGGCGGGACGATCACGCTGCGGGCGGGCTGGGCCACCCCGGCGCACGCCGCCGTCGCCCTGACCGTGGCCGACACCGGCTGCGGGATCGCCCCCGCCGACCTGCCGCACCTGTTCGAGCGGTTCTGGCGGGCCGACCGGGCGCGCACCCGCAGCGGCGGCGGGGCAGGGCTGGGGCTGGTCATCGCCAAGCGGCTGATCGAGGCGCACGGCGGCACAATCACCGTGCAAAGCACCCCCGGCCAGGGCACCACTTTCACCTGCACGCTGCCCGCCTGTCCCGCTGCCGCCCGCGCCACCCCCGGCATAATCGCTATACAATAGAAGAGGCGCGACCTCACTGCTGGAAACCCTGGCGGCCCACAGGCGGGCACCGGGGTTTTGCTCTGGGTGCGCGCCCCTTGACCGCTCTGCCAGGGGGCGCTACAATGACGGGGCGGGCTGCTGCGAACGGGCACCGTGAAAGGCTCTAACTAATGGCACCACTCACCTCCCATCTGGTCTTGGATGCGGCGGCGGTCATTGACCTGCAAATGCACACTACCTATAGTGATGGCACCTGGCAGCCTGCCGAGTTGCTGGACTATCTGGTGGGGGAGCAGTTTGGGCTGGTAGCGGTGACGGATCATGATCGGGTGGATAGTATTGCCACCGTGCAAAGGCTAGGGGCCGCGCGGGGGCTGCTGGTGCTGGGCGCGGTGGAGATGAGTACGTCGTGGCGGGGGGGCGCGACCGATGTGCTGTGCTACGGGGTGGATCCCGTCGCGGTGCGGGAGTTGCTCGCACTGGGGCAATCCGTGATCCGCCGCCAGCACGCGATCAATAGGGAAGTGTACGAGGAACTTTTGCGGAAGGGCTATGCTTTCCCCCGCGAGCAAGCGGTGTTAGGGGAGACGCACGGCGCGCTGCAAACGCACGAACTGGGCTTGCTTCTCCAGCAGCATGGCTACAGCACCGGCCCCGGTTCGGTGGGGACCATTATGGTCGAGGCCGGGTTCTCTTTTGCGACGAATCCGATTGCCGACGTGGTGGCGGCGGCCCATCGCGGTGGGGCGGTGTGCCTGATCGCCCATCCGGGGCGCGGCGGCGACTTCACGCTTTATGATGCGGCGCTGCTGGATGCGCTGCGGCAGGACGTGCCCATTGATGGGTTCGAGGTGTATTACCCGGCCCATACGCCCGAACAGACCGCCCTGTATCTGGCGTATGCTGAGGCGCATGGGCTGCTGGTCAGTTCCGGCTCCGATTCCCACGGTCCCGAAAAACCACCGATCAAGTACCGCGCAGACCTCAGCCACCAGCTTTTAGAGCGGCTGGGGATCCTCGTCCATTAATCCACAATAGAGAGGCAGTCTACACACCCTGTGCTAGCCCTCACCGATTATCGCCGCCTGCTCGACGGGCGGATCAAGGCGCGCTCGCGGGGCTGGGCCGATGCCCATTCCACCCTGCGTCACTTCGCGCTGATCAACTATGCGCTGCCCGCCGAACGCCTGGCCCGCTACATCCCCACCGACCGGTTCGCCATCCCCGAGTTCGTCATCGGCGGGCAAAAGCGGGCGATGTTGAGCGTGGTCCCGTTCTGGGATGCCGATTTCTGCTTCCCCTATTTCGCGCCGTTCTTGAAGTTCCAGTTCGGGCAGACCAACCACCGGGTCTATGTCACCGACCGGCAGACGGGCGAACCGGCGGTCTGGTTCTTCGGCACCACGCTGGGGTCGCCGGTGGTGACGATCCCGCGCGTGCTGTGGCGGCTGCCCTGGCACGAGGCGCGCTACCGGGTGGATTGCCGGTATAATGCGGCGCGCCGGGCCTATGATCGCTTCGCCTATGACGTGGCCTCGCCCTGGTGCGCGGGACGGGTGCGCCTCCACGACACCGGGCAGCCGCTCGACGTGCTCGACGGCTTCGCCTCGCTGGACGAGTTGCGGCTGATCCTGACCCACCCGGTGGCGGGCTATTTCCGGCGGCTGGACGGCACGCTCGGCAGCTATTCGATCTGGCACGACGCGATGACGATGACGCTGGGCAGGCCGGAGCAG
>JBBSEL010000761.1:0-3178 GCA_038239755.1 Chloroflexia bacterium
GGCGCTGGAGCAAGGCGTACTGATCGTCGCGGTGGTTCCAGTGGATGCCGGTGATGTCGAAGAAGGCCAGCTTGCCATAGTAGGGGTCGCCGGGGTCCAGGCTGTAGCGCGAGCCTTCGGGATGGTCCAGCCCCAGGTTCATCGGCTGCTGCTCGTAGATCTCTTGCCCGTTGTTGATATAGGGGATACCATTGACCAGGAAGGTATTAAGCACGGCCAACGCGTCAGACCCCACCTTGCCGCCGGGGCGCGCCACGGCACGCGGGCTGTCGGCAATCTCAGATCCAGCCAGCACCGGCAGCGCCAGGCGCGGTGCGAACCACGTCACCAGGCCCCACAAATCACCCTGCAAACCCAGGTGCTCCACCTGCCAGGTGTTGCCCAGGAAGGCATGGTAGCCGCTACGGGCGCTTTTCACATCGTTGCCCATCGCCAGTTCTTCCGCCAGGAAGGCGAACGCCGGGTCGAGCGCCGTCGCGGCGGTGATGATCCGCGCTTCCAGCCCCTTCGGCAGCGCGTGGCCCATATCCAGCCGCGCCCCGTCGATGCCGAACGTCTCCTGCCAGTGGGGGATCACCCCTTCGAGGAATTCCCAGAGGGCGCGGTTGGGCTGTGCGCCGGGGAAGATGCTCGATTTCGCCACGTCGAACAGGATGTAGGGCGGCTGGGCCGCGGCGTCGGTCAGCACCTTCTGCGCCTCTTTCGGGTGATCCTGATAGAGCCGCAAGAAGGTCACGTCGCTCCACGGCGGCTGGGGGTCGTTCAGCCAGTCGCTGAAGGCGGGGGGCACGATGACGCCGAACTCATGGCCGATCCGGTCCATCAAGTCGGGGCTGTTGCCCCATTGCTGGACAAAGGCAGCCCACCGGGCCGGGTCCGCCTCGTTCGGCGCGGGGCGGAAGAGGGCCAGGTGGGCCTGCACCGCCGGGCTGCCATAGATCTGGGGCAGGAGCGCGGTCGTCGGCTGCTCAAACGTCAACCCGGCCACCGGGGGGGGGATATATTCGTCCGCCTTCGCCGCGTCAATCCAGTAGAACCAATCGGGATGTTCCAGTAGTGCGTCGTTGTCGCGGGCGGCGGTGCGGGGGATAAAGTCGAGCATGACCCGCATCCCCAGGATGTGGCACGCTTCGACAAACGCGGTAAACTCTTCCTCCGCATTCCGGCCTTCCAACAGGGAATCGTGATAGCTTGGCTCCACCGCGACGAAGCTCTTGACGCTGTAGGGGCTGCCCGCGTCCCCCTTCTTGAACATGTTGCTGTACTTGGTGATCGGCAGCAGATAAATCGTGTTCACCCCGAAGCTTTGCAGGCGGGGCAGATAAGCGATCATTTTGAGGAAGGTGCCCGTTTCGGTGTATAGCCCCTGCCCCGATGCGGCCAGTTCCACATCGCCGTTGTGGTCATAGGCGGTGGCCGAGCGGATGAACGCGCCGTAGACGGTGGCCTGGCCTAACCAGCTAGCATCCTCTTCGCCGCGCAACCGGGCCAACGGTTGGGTATAGTCCTTTGCCGGGTCGGCCTGGGCGACAATGGCCGCCAATGCCTGGGCATAAAAGGCGTAGGGGTCCACCTGGATGATCCCGCGCCGCTCCTGGCGCGGCCCGACATAGCCGCCGGGAATGGTCCCCATCCAGCGTAGGGGCACGGCGTAGGTGGCGGGCGCGGCGCTATGCTGCGCCAATTGTGCTTGCAACTCTGCTAGCTTCACAGTCAAACTCCCTCTGGGATTTTAGATTTTGGATTTTGGAGTGCGGGTTGGATATTGCCCGGTAGTGCTGGGGCATATTGTACACGAATCGTGAGACGGGCGCTAGGGGAATGACGAGGTATGAGGTACGAGGTATGAAGTTTGAGGGATGAGGGATGAGGAAGATAGAGTGCGTCCTCAGCACTCAGCACTCAGCACGCACCCTGGCACACGCCTTGCAGCAGGGGCGGCGGAGGGCACAGCATTGGCAACGGTACATCTGGCGCGGGGGCGCGGGGCCAGGATCGCCGCCGGGCATCCGTGGGTCTACAAGACCGAAGTGGAACACATCGCGGGCACGGCGAATCCGGGCGATATTGTGTCGGTGGTAGACAGCCAGAGGCGGCTGCTGGGGCGGGGCTACATCAATCCCCGCTCGCAGATCCTGGTGCGGCTGCTGACCCACCGCGACGAGGCGGTAGACGCCGAGTTGATCCGCCGCCGGGTGCTGGAGGCGTGGTCCTACCGGCAGCGGATCTACGGCGATCCGGCCATTTGCCGGGTCATTTTTGGCGAGGCCGATTTCCTGCCTGGCCTGATCGTGGACAAGTTCAACGACACGCTGGTGCTGCAAAGCCTGACCCTGGGCATCGAACGCTGGCAGCCGGTGATCGTGGACGCGCTGATCGAGGGGTTGCAGCCGCAGGGCATCTACGAGCGCAACGACGTGCCGGTGCGCGAACTGGAGGGGCTAGAGCAGCGCCGAGGCCTCCTCTGGGGCACCGTCGAGTCGCCGGTCTGGATTGCGGAGAACGATCTAGCGGTGCAGGTAGACGTGGCCGGGGGGCAAAAGACCGGGTACTTCCTCGATCAGCGCGAGAACCGAGCGGCGATCCGGCCCTATGCACGCGGGGCGCGGGTGCTGGATTGCTTCTCCAACGTCGGCGGGTTCGCGCTCAACGCCGTGGCGGGCGGGGCGACGAGTGTGCTGGCGGTGGATTCGTCTGCCGAGGCGCTGGCGGCGGTGGGGACGAACGCCGAGCGGAACGGGATGGGCGGGGCGATCACCACCGAGGGGGGCAACGCCTTCGATGTGCTGCGCCGCCTGGATGCCGAACACGCCCGGTTCGACCTGATCATCCTCGACCCGCCCGCCTTCGCCAAGAGCCGCACCGCCCTGCCCGGCGCGACGCGGGGCTACAAGGAGATCAACCTGCGCGCCCTACACATGATCCCGCCGGGCGGCTTCCTGGTCACCTGCTCCTGCTCCTACTACATGACGCCCGACCTGTTCCGCGCCACAGTAGCCGAGGCCGCCACCGACGCCCATCGCCGCCTCCATCTGGTCGAGGAACGGGGGGCGGCTCGCGATCACCCGGTGCTGGTCGGCTACGACGAGAGCCACTACCTGAAGTGCCTGATCTACGAGGTGCGCTAGATGCCAGGGTCGGAACGGGTTATCGAAGTCGCCGCCGCGATCATCACCGA
>JBBSEL010000762.1:0-3178 GCA_038239755.1 Chloroflexia bacterium
TCGGGGGTCGGGGGTCAGGGATCAGGGATCAGATCAACACAACACGTAATACGCAATACGCAATACGCAACCGAGATCACGTTTCACGCTTCACGTTTCACGCTTCACACAAGAGAGCGAACGATGCCCCAACCCCTTGCCGCCCCCTATCACACCCGCACCTGGCTGCTCTGGGTGGGGACGGCCACGCTGGCGGCGGGGAGCACGCGCAATCCGCTCTACCTGCTGGTGGTGCTGCTGGCGGCACGGCTGGTGGATATGGCGGTGGCGGTAGGGCGCGGCGAGGCGGGGGCGAACGACCCCCGGCGGCGCAGTTGGGGCGCGTTCCTGCGCCTGGGGCTGATCATCGCCGGGTTCGCAGGGCTGTTTAATTTCCTGGCGGCGCATATCGGCAGTCAGGTGCTGATTCGCCTGCCCGGCGACTGGCCGCTGATCGGCGGACCGTTGACGCTGGAGGGGCTGGTCTACGGGCTGCTGAACGGGCTGGTGCTGATCACTCTGCTGGCGGTGTTCGGCACGTTTAACGCCGGGGCCGACACCTATGCCCTCTTGCGGGCTATCCCTGCCGGGTTCTCCCAGGTGGGGCTGGTGACGGCTATCGCCCTGGCCTACATCCCGCAAACGCTGACCCGTTGGAGCGAGATCCGCGAGGCACAAACGTTGCGTGGGCATCATCTGCGGGGGGCGCGCGATCTGGTGCCGCTGGCCGTGCCGCTGCTGACCGGCGGCCTGGACCGGGCGATCAACCTAGCCGAGGCGATGGAGGCGCGCGGCTTCACCCCCCCGCTGGCGACGGCAGGATCGGGCGGGCGACGGCGCGAGTGGGTGCCTGCCTTGCTGGGGCTGGGCGGGGTGGCGGTGCTGGTGGGCGGCTTCCTCAGCGCCTACTTTCGCCAGCAACCCGCCTGGGGCTGGGGCGTGATGACGGGCGGCGGCGTGCTGCTCGTCGGCGCGCTGGTCAACCTGGGTCGCCGGAGCACCCGCACCCGCTACCGCCGCGAACTGTGGCGGGCGCGGGATACGGGGGTGAGCGTAGTTCTACTCCTCGCCGCCGGGATCATCCTTGCCAGCGCGCTCGTTGGCTCCGGCGTGTGGAGCTACACCCCCTATCCGGCCCTCCTGTGGCCGCCGTTTCACCCGCTGCTGGGGCTGGTCTTGTTGGCCCTGGCCGCGCCCGCCTGGCCGTTTTTAGGTATGAAGTTTGAGGTTTGAAGTTTGAGGTACGAGGTATCATAGATCCCTGATCCCTGATCACCAACCCAACCCCCAACCCCTATGATCGACATTGAACATCTAACCTATACTTACCCCGGCGCGGCGGCTCCGGCCTTGCGGGATCTCTCGCTGGCGGTGACGACGGGCGAGTTTGTGCTGCTGGTGGGCGATTCGGGCGCGGGCAAAAGCACGCTGCTGCGGGTGCTGAACGGGCTGGTGCCGCACTTCTACGGCGGGACCATCGCCGGGCGGGTGCGGGTGGCCGGGCACGACCCGATTGCCGAGGGGCCGGGGGCCATGAGCCGCCAGGTGGGCATGGTCTTTCAAGACCCCGAAGCGCAGATGGTAACCGACACGGTCGAAGACGAATTGGCTTTTGCGCTGGAGAACGCCGGGCTGGCCCCTGATCGGATGCGCAAGCGGGTAGCCGAGGTGCTCGACCAGTTGGGGTTGGAGGGGCTGCGCGGGCGGCGAGTGAGCAGCCTGTCGGGCGGCGAACGCCAGCGGGTCGCCATTGGGGCGGTGCTGACCTTGCAGCCTGATGTGCTGGTGCTAGACGAACCGACCTCGCAACTCGATCCGCAGGGAGCGGAGGAAGTGCTCGACACGCTGGTCAAGTTGAACAAAGACCTGGGGCTGACGATCATCCTGGCCGAGCATCGGCTGGAGCGCGTCGTCCAGCATGTGGACCGGATCATCTACCTGCCCCCCGCCACCGCCCACGCGCCCCTCATTGATGGCGACCCGCGCGCCGTCCTGGCCCAAATCCCGCTGGTGCCGCCGCTCGCCGCCGTTGCCCGGCTCCTCCATTGGCAACCGGTGCCGCTGACGATCAAGGAAGCGCGGCGCTTTGTCGATCCCGGCTGGGTAGCGCGGGCGACGACCCTCACCCCTGTCCCCTCTCCCTGGGAGGGAGAGGGGGACTCAGCCCGAACACCGGGGCGTAAAACGCCAACCCCCAACCCCCAACCCCCAACCCCCGTTATCGTCGCGGACAACGCCTGGTACCGCTACGGGCGGCAGGAGGCGCTGCGCGGGGTGAGCTTGCGGGTGGGGGCGGGCGAGGTGGTGGCGCTAATGGGGCGAAACGGGGCGGGCAAGACGACGCTGCTCAAGCTACTGATGGGCCTGTTGCGCCCCAGCGAGGGCCGGGTGCTGGTGGCAGGGCAAGACACGCGGAAGACTCCTTTGGAGACGCTGGCTCGCAGCGTGGGCTACGTGCCGCAACGGCCCGATGTGCTGCTGTTCGCGGACACGGTGCAGGAGGAGGTGGATTTTACCCGGCGCAATCATGGGCTGGCGGGCAACGGGGCGACGGCGGAGCTGCTCGGCAGCCTGGGCCTGGGGGCGATGGCCGGGCGCGATCCGAAGGAGATGAGCGTGGGCGAGCGCCAACGGGTGGCCCTGGCGGCTGTGCTGGCGGCGGAACCGGCGGTCTTGCTGCTGGACGAGCCGACGCGGGGGCTGGATTACGGGCAGAAAACCGCCCTGGCCGCCATCCTCCGGCGCATCGCCGCCGAGGGCCGCACCGTCATCCTCGCCACCCACGATGTGGAGTTGGCCGCACATGTGGCCGACCGGGTGGTGCTGCTCAGCGCCGGGCAGGTGGTGGTGGACGGCCCGGCCCGCGAGGTGATGACCGACTCGCTCGTCTTCGCCTCCCAGGTGAGCAAGCTGTTCCGCGACCCGCGCCTGGTCACCGTCGAGGATGTGGCCGCGCTCGTCGGGGTGCAGGGATCAGGGGCCGCATGACGGCGGGTGCACATCTTAAACAATATGAAGCACAGGCCGAGCCGGTGGCCGATCTGGCAGGTTTGCTGGCCGGGCTGCCGCCGCCCTCGGTAGCTTGCGACGGGTGGACGGTATCGCTGGCCGGGCGCACCCCCGCCGCGATCTATGCCGCTGCCGGGGCGGTCCCGTTCCGCTGGCTGCTGGAAAGCGCCCAGACCGGGCCGATGGGGCA
>JBBSEL010000763.1:0-3175 GCA_038239755.1 Chloroflexia bacterium
ACCAATAGCGCGATCAACACCCACTATGTGCGCATCCTGGCGGCGAACCCGCTGATCAACGGGCATAATTACAACGACGCGGTGACGGGCGCGCAGATGGTGGACCTGAGCGGCCAGATCGCCAACGTCAACCCGCAGCAAGTGGGATATGTCACAATCCTGCTGGGGGCGAACGATGCCTGCACGGCGACCGAACAGGCGATGACCCCGGTGGCGACCTTCCACACCCAGTTCCAGACTGCGCTCGATGCCCTGGCGGCGGGCTCCCCGAACACGCGCATCTTCGTCCTGAGCGTCCCCGACATCTATAACCTGTGGAACATTCTCAAAGACAACGCCAGCGCCCGCGCCACCTGGAGCCTGTTCAGCATTTGCCAGTCGATGCTGGTGAACCCCACCTCGATGGACCCGGCAGATGTGGCCCGGCGGGCGCGGGTGCGGCAGCGCGTGGTGGATTACAATACGGAACTGGCGAACGTGTGCGCCACCAATATCCATTGCCGCTTCGACAACAACGCTGTCTTCAACACCGCCTTTGTCCCCAGTGATGTCTCCACCCGCGACTATTTCCACCCGGCGATCAGCGGGCAGACCAAGCTGGCCGCTGGCAGCTACGCCGTCACCTATGACTTCACCGACATGATCGCCCCCAGCACCACAGCGGTGGACCTGAACCCGACCACCCACGGGCTGCGGCTGGCCCTCAGCGCCAAGGATAACGTCGGGGTGGCCGGGATCGAGTACAAACTGGACAACGGAGCCTATACGCGATACACTACACCTGTGGTCGTTGCCACGAACGCCACCATCACCTACCGGGCAGTGGACCGCAACGGCAATATCGAGGCCGCGCACACCCTCATCGCCCCCTGACCAAGCCGCCCATTGCCGCCTGGGGGCAGCCCACCGTTCCGGGCCGACGCTACCCCGGTGAGACGGTGAACCCGGCACCCCTGGAGGAGCCGCGCCCTCGGTTGGAGGCGCAGGCGGCGTGAAGAGGAGCCACGCCGCCCTCAACGGAGCACACGTCAGTGGACCTGTCTATCGTGATTGTGAGTTGGAACGTCCGCGATCTGTTGCAGACGTGCCTGGAATCGTTGCGCCCGGCATGGGAGCGGACCTGGGCCGAGGTGATTGTGGTGGATAACGCCTCGACCGATGGGACCCCCGATCTGGTGCGCGACCACTACCCCGCCGTGCGGCTGATCGCCAACCTGGCGAACCGGGGGTTCGGAGCGGCCAACAACCAGGGCATGGCCGCCGCCAGTGGCCGCTACATCCTGTTGCTCAACCCCGATACCGTGGTGCTGCCCGGCGCGCTGGAGACGCTGGTAGGCTTCCTGGAGGCCCATCCCCGCGTGGGCCTGGCGGCACCCCGGCTGCTCAACCCCGACGGCAGCCTGCAACGCAACGCCTTCCGCTTCCCCGGCCTCGTACAAGTGGCGCTCGACCTGTTTCCGATCCATCCTCGGCTGAGGGACTCGGCGCTGAACGGGCGCTATCGCCGCGAACCCCAGGCCACCGGGCCGTTCGCCATCGATCATCCGCTGGGGGCGGCGCTGCTGGTGCGCTGCGAAATCTGGCAGCAGACGGGCGGGTTTGACGAAGACTACTTCATGTACGCCGAAGAGGTGGACTGGTGCTGGCGCATCCATAAAGCCGGGTGGATGATCTGGCAGGTGCCCGAAGCGCGGATCATCCACTACGGGGGGCAAAGCACCCGCCAGGTGCCCGACTGGATGTTCATCGAATTGTGGCGCGCCCGCTTCCGCTTCTTCCGCCGCTATCATGGGCTGTTTTACCAGGCGATGGTGCGGCTGCTGGTGCGGTTGGGGATGCTCTGGCGGTCCTTCCGCCTGTGGCGGGCGGCAGCAAAGGGCAACCTGGACCCCGACACGGCGACCTCGCAGCGCCGCGCGGCGGCCACGATCTTTCGCTTTTAGCTTTTGGATCTTCGCTTTTGGATGCTTCAGGAACGCCTCCGACCCTGACCGTGGCGCTGCTGGCGCGGGACGAGGTGCAGCATCTCGCCCCCTGCCTCGACAGCGTGGCGGCGCTGACCACCCCACCGGGGGGCGAACTGGTGGTGCTGCTCGACAGCCGCGCTCCGGCCCCGGTCGAGGCCATCGCCCGCCGCTACACCCCGCACGTCAGCCGCAGCCCGTTCATCAACTTCTCGGCCCAGCGCAACCGGGCGCTAGCGCACTGCCGGGGTACCTGGGTCTTGTTCATTGATGCCGATGAGCGGGTGACCCCGGCCCTGGCCGCCGAGGTGCGCCGGGTGATGGCGGCGGGCGACGGGATCGGGGGGGCCTGGGTGCCACGCCGCAACTTCATGTTCGGCCACGAGATCCGCCACGCGGGCTGGTCGCCCGACTACCAGTTGCGCCTCCTGCGCCGCGCCGGGGCACACTACGACGAGGGCCGCGCCGTCCACGAGATCGCCGTGGTCGCAGGGACGACGGTCTACCTCCAGGCCCCCCTGGTGCACTACAACTATGCCACCTGGGCGCAATTCACCGCCAAACAGCGCGCCTACACCGCCCACGAGGCCACAGCCCAGGCGGCGCGGGGAATCCGGGCCAAGCCGCAGAACTTCGTCCTCCAACCCCTGCGCGAGTTCCGCCGCCGCTACCTCACCCTGGCGGGCTGGCGCGACGGTCCCCTCGGCCTGCTCCTCTCCCTGGCAATGGCCTACTACACCCTGCGCCTGTACGTGGCGCTGGCGCGACGAGGGACGAGTGCTGAGTGCTGAGTGCTGAGGAACGAGCAATGAGCAATGAGCGATGAGCGATGAGGGGTGCGGGACGAGTATGGAGTGCTGAGTGCTGAGGAATGCGGGACGAGCGACGAGCGCTAGTACCTCACCACCTTAATCTTGCTACCTTGCCTGCATCAATTTGGGCTAATAGCATTCATCAAGATTAAGGTGGTGAGGTACTAGTGGGTCGTTTGCCATCGAACTGACGATTGCCAAGCCCACATTCCAGGGATTTTGCCCACGGAAACAAGATAGCGGAATGGTCGGTACCGTGTCAAACGACCCACTAGGGATGTGGACACGCGACGAGGAGTGAGCCAAGAGACCCTGTCATCCTGAGCGCAGCGAAGGAACTTCACGGCGGTCTACAGTCGGTGGGGAGTGGTCGGGAACTTAGCGAACGATCATTGACCT
>JBBSEL010000764.1:0-3171 GCA_038239755.1 Chloroflexia bacterium
ATGGGGGATGGGGGGTGGTTGATCTCTCTGCTCTGGATCTCTCTCCGTACGATCTGACTCGCCGGATGTTTTGTTCGGTTTAGAGTGTACCGGGTGTAGGTTCTGGAGCGAACGTTCTTTTCGTTCAGCCGGGCGCAAGGGACTGCGGTGGACCAGGTAGCAGTTGGTCAAGCCTTGACCGCGGCGGGTCGGCTCAACGAGGCTGGCACTGACCAGCAGCTGTAGCGCGCGGCGAAGGGTCGGCTCCGAGACACCGACTTCAGCAGCGAGCCGGGCTTGGCCGGGATAGGCATAGCCAGTGCTGTCGCGGTAGCTGAGCAATACATCATAAGTAACCTTGGCAACAGGGGTGAGGCTCCGGCAGCGCACTAGGCTGACCGGGGTCTGGACAAAGAAATCGGGCAGCGCGGGCGGCGTGTAGCCGGAGGCGCACAACGATGGTGACGGCATCGCTAAGCTCCTTTTTGGGGTAAACGAAGCCATCCTCCCCTCTTGACAAAGCGCCGCCGGATCTGCTATGATGTCTTCAATCTAGCAGACAAAGCACCGCCCTCCACAGGGGTGGCTCCAATTTGAGAGACCCGCGCTCCAAGCTTGGCGGCAGATGGCGCGGGTTTCTTGGTGTCTTGGCCCCGGTGGCTATCGGGGCCTTTTGGTTATCTGCGGTAGATGCAGCGGGGCGTCCGGGGCAGCCTACCTCAGTGACTCAGAGTCTAGCACAAATGCATGGCTTTGCCTAGACTCTCGTCCGTATTGGAATGATCAAGATTTTTTGATTCGGTGCGTTTCGGAGGGAAAGTCTGCGAAAGAGGTTGTTTTGTATTATTATGTAAAGTAGATGAGTCGGATCGGTCTCATCGTGGATACATGGAGAGTCGCCAAAATGCCCTTGCTGGCCCCGGCCTGTTCTTCCCGATCCCCACGCAATTAGATTTAACAAGCAGAGGTAGCGCGCTCTACCCCTACAATTGTTGCTGCGCGCTACGACGCGGCGGCCCGCTATGCTCCCTGCAGATCATCGTACCATGTGTTCAGCCAGGTTAGCGCCTCGTCATAGCGGAGGCTTGGCAGGTTGTGGTACGAGGTGACCCGGAAGCGTCGGTACAGTTCGCCCCAGACTTTGCCGAAGCCGTTAGCGTCTCCTGCGACCGTCAGGCGCATTGCCACGGCTTTCACCGCCCCCGCGATCTCCGCTGCTTGCGCTTCGCTGATGGTGGCCCCGCTACTCAGGCGCAATTCCAGAGCGGTTAGACGCGCGTCGGTGCGAGCCTGATGGCCCTTGGTCTGTTGGATGAAGCCGCGGGTATAGTCCGCGATCGTGGTAACGCGCTGGTCTAGCGCCAGGTGCTCGCGGGCCATGCTGGCGACCGCTTCGGCCAGCATAAGCGCCTGCTCGACTGGGGAGAGATCGAGCGGGGCGGGGGCAGTGGGGACCACGTCACCTTTGAAGGCGTTCCAGAGCACCCGAAAGCACTCGCGCCGGTAGCGGGTGATCTTCTCCTGGAGCTCTGGCTTGACCCGCGCGGTGCTGATGCCGAAGAGCCAGCCGGGTAGGAGTTCCAGCGGCAGGGCCAATACCTCGCGGGGATAGCCCTCTGTTGCCATTATGGCAACAGAGCGGAGACCTTCGGCCAGGATCGAATCACGCCGTACCCGCCGGCTCTGGGCCGACCAGTCCAGCCCCAGCGCCTCCACAATGGGCCGGAGCGGCACCAGGATTGTCTCGTCGGCGAGTTGGGCCGCCCGTAACGTGTCGCCATAGAAATCGATTTGCTGCTCGCGGATGGGCACTAGCGCCGCCTGGTCTGCTGGCGAACGGTCCTCAGCCATGGTGTTCCCTTTCTCCCCTCTGCGTTGGTGGCCTTGGCCCACCCGGGGCGTGATCCCGTTGGGCCAGATCCGCTTTCAACTGCGCCAGCTCCTGCTCCACGATGGTCAGGCGTTGGCCCAGCGTTTGCTGTTCCTGGGCTTTCTCGCGGATCAGGCGCTGAGATACTCCCCCTGCTTACGCGGACTCCCGGCGAGTTGAATCAACAGTTCCGCCGCGTCACGATCGAGCTTCACGGTGCGTTCGACTTTGGCCCTCGTACTCATGCCGGTATCTTAGCAACTGTGTCGCTTACTGTCAAGTAGTCCGTCTTAGTATCGATAAGACGGATATCATCTGGTAACACCTTCCCTATGGGACCTGTACTACGTTGAACGTCACCGGTGCCCGCGCGGCCCCTCTCCCGCCGGCGGGCCGTCCGCCGTCCGGTCTACGTGCGGCGTGTACGGGGCGGGGGTGCGGTTCCGCTTCAGGGTTCGCGTTACCGATATGTAGCGTAGGGAGGACACGCCGGATGCCAAGAGTCAAGCGGGCTGTCACGGACCTGCTGCGTTTACAGGTGGCCGCGCGCGATGGTGTGATCTGCCAGTATTGCGGTGATCGCACTGCGCCCGCGTATCACGTCGATCATGTCGTGCCGTTCGTATTAGAGGGACCCTGCGTTTTATACAATCTGGTCCTGGCCTGCGAGGCGTGTAACGCGCGGAAAAATGACGCGATATGGATTCCCCGGAACCTGGACCGCATAACCGCGTCGCGTCCGGAATGGCGCGCCCGTGTTTTGGCATTGGCCGCCCAGCAGCGGATACCCCGTCGGCGCCGCGTGGATGACCCTGCCAGGGTGCAACCCGCCGATCCTCTGTCGACGGTGCACGAGTGGGGTGTTGATTTCTACGGTGACACGATTCCTGTCGTCCAGACCGCTGACGGCGCGCAGTACGTCGTGTTACGCCCAGTCGCCGCCTTACTAGGGCTGGATTGGAATGGGCAGTATCAACGCCTAAAGCGCGATCCGATCTTGACGGCGGCCCTCACACGTTGTCTTACCCAGACCCCCGGCGGGCCGCAAGCCCTGATCTGTTTACCGCTGGCTTTGCTACCCGGTTGGCTCTTTGGGCTGCGGGCGGAGCGCGTCCGCCCTGACACGCACGAGAAGCTTACTCGCTACCGCCGGATGTGTTTCGACTTACTGGCACTAGCTCTGCAAACAGACCGCCCGTCGCTTTGAGGTGGGTGCCTAACACACCCCCCACCCCTGCCCCCCCAACCACACCGCCGGGGGTGTTATGCACCCCCATACCTTATAAAAAACACCTTGCTCCCCGGCCACCACGGCCTCGCGG
>JBBSEL010000765.1:0-3163 GCA_038239755.1 Chloroflexia bacterium
AAGTCAATGCGGCCAATGACCGCCGAGTAGATGTCGATCAGGGTCTTCATCGCGGCGACCAGGAAGGCTCCCGAACCGCAGGCCGGATCGAGCAAGCTGAGTTTGGGCAGGATCTCATGGATCAAATCGCGGCACAGCGGCGCGTCCAGGTTCATCAGCAACTCGTTCATCGAGGCAAAGTGCCGCCCCGCCATGACGCCGGGGATGACGGGCGTGTTGACCTGGTCGAGGATCAGCCGGTGGATCGTCTGCTCGCACAGATACTCGGTGATTTCGGTGCGGGTGTAATACGCCCCGAACGCCTTCTGGTTGATGTATTTTTCAAAGATGTAGCCCAGCACATCGGGGTTCAGTTCGCTATCCTCACCCCCCGGTGTATCGTCCAGGTTCCAGGAATAATGCGCGAACAAGGCCAAGAGGTTGGCGAACGCCTCGTCAGGGATGGCGATGTCGGGCCAGCGTTGCTCAACCGGGTGTTCCAGGAAGAGGCCGCCGTTGAGATAGCGGATCTGTCCCAGCAGTGTCTTGACGGCGGGATCGCGTAGGTCCTCCTGTTTGGCGAACCCCTCGAAGAAGAGCGGCTTGAGGAACTGCGTATAGTAGCGGTCGGTGCTCTGCGCCTGGCACGCCGCCAGCTTATGTTGCAGATAGGACAGATCGCCGTTGTCCAGGAACCCCTTGCGCTGCAAGAAATAGACAAACATCAGGCGGTTGAGCAGCACCGAGACGTACCACTCCCGGTCGCGCTCGTCGTCAATACCTTCGATAGCGTCCAGAAACGCTAGCCGTTGCTCCTTGAAGCGGTTATAGAACTCTTTGGTGACCTGCTCCACATCGAGCGCGGCCTGAAGACGGCGAGCCACGTCGACCACCCCGATATGGCCTGTGGCATCCAGGTCGCTGATATCCACAAACATCGCGCTGATCTTGCTGATGAACAGATCGCCCGGCTGCCCCCGCATGTAGAGATGCTCACGGGGGCTGCGTTTCATACCTTCGCGCTTGACCCAATACCACATACTCTGGGTCGGCTGCGGCGAGCGATCGAGGAAGATCAGCAGGTTCTCGTGAATCAGCGGCTCGACTTGCTTGGAAACGGCGGCCTGCATCTGCTTATCCGGCAGCTTGCCGTCCGGTGCCACCACTTCGAGGACGACCGCCCCGGAGAGCTGCGCGATTTGCCGCATGGTGAAGGTCACGCCCTCGACCTCCAGCGGCACAGGCCGGGGAGTGGCCGGATTGGACCAGCCTAATTGCTCGATGAACAGAGTCTTGAACTCGAACGCGTGCAGCAGTTGACGCACGCTTTGCATATCAAACGCCATTGTTTTTAGTGATCCTCTCCAGGGTAGAACAGCCCCAGCGAGCAGATGATCTGCGGCTCCTGGGGCGCGTCGTCTTCGTGGATGCGGCACAGGCGGTCATCGTCGCGCAGATCCAGCACGAGCCGGGCCAGACCCTCGTCATCCAGCCCGGCGCGCAACTGGCGGTTCAGCGTATCGGCGGCTCCCTGCTGCAACGGGTAGCGGTAGATGTCGTCCAGCGCCCGGTTGATCGCCTGGATATGGACGGCGAACAACGGCCCCAGCCCGCTCACATACTGCTTGAGCCGCTCGTAGGTCTTGAACCGCGCCCCTGACGGGCGGCCCAACTGCCCGCCCAGCGTCTGGGTCTCCTCGCGGATCAGCTTGACCCCCTGCTCCACCAGCTCGTGATGCTGCGGGTGGCGGGCAATTGGGCGGGTGTCGGGCGGGCACTCGGCGGCGCGCAGGATCGCCAGTTGCGATTGCGTCACTGGCTGCCCGTTGCCATCCACCCAAGCCAGCGCGTCGTTGCCCTCGGCGGTCTGCATATAAACCAACACCCCTTGCGGCTCAGCAGGGGTGCCGACATAGGAGCGGGTGGAGTAGACCACGTTGGGCATATTCTCGATGGTCGCCCGCAAGCTGGGGTTGGCATCAATCGCGTTCTTCCAGATCTGGTAGGCATACGAGGCCAGGTCCACCTCGGTGTCCGCATCGCCGTCGAGGATGCCCGCCCGCTCGTTGTAGATGTCGAGGATGGCCTGGTCGTCCATATCATCCTCAAAGAACGCCTCGTCGGTGCCGACCACTTCCGCGTTCTGGCGCAGGCGCTGATGCACCCGCTGGCGCAGCCGGATGATCCGCTCCACCCCGTCGGCGGGCAGGAAACTATAGCAGCGGATGATCGGTGCCTGCTGGCCGATGCGGTCCACGCGCCCGACGCGCTGGATCAGCCGGATGATCGCCCAGGGCAGGTCGTAGTTCACCACCAGCGCGGCGTCCTGGAGGTTCTGCCCTTCGGAGAGCACATCGGTCGCCACCAACACGCGCAGTTCGTCGGCAGGGGCGACCCGTTCACGCACCCCGTTGCTGACCGGACTGAAGCGTCGGGCCAGCGCAGTGGGATCCTCGCTATCGCCGGTCACAGCGGCAAGGGCACGCACCCCGCGCCCTTTGAGTTGCGTAGTCAGGTAGCGCACGGTGTCGGCAAACTGGGTGAAGATGAGCACCTTCTCGCGGGGGTGGGTCTCCTGCAAGAGGCGAAAGAGCGCGTCGAGCTTGGCGTCGCGGGCCGCGTCCCAGGCCCCACAGCGGCTCAGCACGTCCAGCAGCGCGCGGCTGTCGCGGCGCAAATCGGCGGCCAGGGCAGCGGTAAACAGGCCGGGCCGCAGCCACTTGAAGCGGCGGCGATAGGCGGTCGCATACTGCGTGTACACCGCCTCGGCGCGCTGACGATACTCGGCATCACCCTGTGGCGGTGCGGGCGTTGTCTGACTGGGGTCTAGCTCCGGGTCGTCCTCGTCATCATACCAGCCGGGCAGGGCGGCATCCGCGTCTTCGTCATAGGCCCGCGAGTCTAGCATCTCAGCGTCCTGCGTGCCTAGCGGCAGGTCCAGCCCCTGCTCGATGGCATGAAGGAACACATAGTTCCGCAGGATGTGGCGCTCGATGGACTGGATAAACGCTGGCCCGCCACTCTCTAGCCGCTTGAACAGGTTGGTGCGGCAGAAGCCCATCAGCCGCTTCCCCGCCCGTCCCAGATTGTCGAGTTGGGCCTGTTCCGCCGCCGTGGGCCGGGGCTGCGCGCGGGCGGCCACATAATTGCCCAGGCCGTACCGGGGCAACTGCAAGTCGTTGAC
>JBBSEL010000766.1:0-3160 GCA_038239755.1 Chloroflexia bacterium
GAACTGGGCGATCTTGGCGACGCGCTTTCGCTGTGCCCACACCATCTACACCGCAATCATGTGTACCATTTGTGGCTTTGTGAACGTGCAAACCGCCCGCTGGCAAGCCGCCAAAGCGAAGGCTAATTGTGCATAGACTCTTATACTGACCCTGAGCACGTGGGGCGGCAGCGAGGTCGTTGGTACGTGGTGCCCTGAGCCTGCTTGACAGTCGGACCTGGATACCCGCAGGCACCCTCATTTGCTGCTCCGGCTTGCCGGAAGCGCGTAGGTCAGAATCTGACCCCAGGGGTATCCCGCCACTCCCGTGCTCGATCCCATTCCCCCGGAGGTGCTCGTGATGAACATCTTATTTGATCGCTGTGCCGACCTGGACGTCCATAAGCAATCGGTGGTCGCCTGTGTCCTGCTTACCCCACCCGCGGGACCCCCCCAGATCGAGACCCGCTCCTTTGGCACGATGACCGCCGACATCCTGCACTTGAGCGATTGGCTCGCCGAACACGCGGTGACCCACGTCGCCATGGAGTCCACCGGCGTGTACACGCTCCCCATAATGTTGCAAAGATGACGACCCCCGGTTGCTCGGAGTGGCCGGAACTAGCGGAGTGATGCGGAAGACCACCCGGACCTGTTCGTGATCGATCTCGACGCGCTTGACCAGCGTCCGAATCAACTCCCAGCGCGTGTTCCAATCCGCCTGCTCCAATCCCGCCTGCACCTGCTCCGCACATTCCTCTAGCCGCGCCACAATCTGCCGCAGCTCCGCTTCCTCCTGCTCCTGCTCTGCCGCTGGGCTATCTGCCGTTCCAGCTGCTCTAGCTGCTGCCGCAGCCGTTTCACCCGTGGTTCAAACTCCCCCGGTTCGATCAACCTGTCCGCATAGCTGTCAATCAACCGCGCAATGCCGCGCTGCACCTTGCTGGCCTGCGCGGTCAATTCCCGTACCGCACTCGCCTGCTGCTCCGGCTGCATTCGCCGCCGATATTCCTCCTCCAGCCGCCCGGGCTCCGCCAGCGCCGCGCACACCTGCTGCCCGACGGCCTGGTCGAGCTGATCCATCCGCAACTCCTTGTTCCAGCAGATCCGCGTGCCACCGAACCGCTGCTTCAACGCCCCGCTGCAGCGATAATACGCATTGGCTCATCGTTGGTCAGTCCATGATCAGCATACCCGCATTCCCCACAGACAATCAACCCCTGGAGCAGATAGCGACTGCCCTTCTGCGGGATACGGGCGCGCTGGCGGTTTTCCTGCAACTGCTCCTTGACCACCCTGAACAGTTCTGGCTCGACTAGGGCAGGCACCGCAATGTTGATCCATTCTTCTGGCGGCACCTGGTGCGGCGAGTAACCCCGCTGCGACTGCGCCGGTCGGCCTCGTGGCGCGCGCAGTCGCGGTTGCAGCGGCCCGCTGCGGGTCCGTCCATAGGCCGCGTTGCCAATGTAGGTCGGGTTCTGCAGCAGTTCCCAAATTGTCTTATGGTCCCACAGCGCCTTACCCGTCCGGGTGGAGATGCTCGCCGCTGGTAGCCGTCGACGCACCTCGCTGATTGTGGCTCGGTCGTGCCCCACCCAGTTGAATACCTGGCGCACTACCTGTGCCTCCGCGTCAACGACCTCAAAGCGGGCCACCCCACCGCCCTCTTGGGCGCGAACATAGCGGTAGCCGTAGGGCGCATTACCCAGGACGCTGACCCGTCCGGCTTGGGCCGCGTAGCGCTTGCCGCGGCGACTACGTTCCAGGAACTTGGCCCGCTCGTATTCGGCAATCACGCCCTGGACTTGCAACAGCAACTGGTCTTCGGGGCTGCTGCTCAACGGGCGGTTGAGGAAGACCACCTCGACACCAGCACGGCCCAGTTCTTCCAGTAGTAAGGCTTGATGGGCATAATTACGGGCCAAGCGGTCGGGGCAGAGCACATCAAGCCGATCGAACGGCTGGTCGGCAGCAGCATCACGCAAGCGTTCCAAGGCGGGGCGTGCCAAATAGGCACCGCTATAGCCATCATCGACGAAGGCCAGCGCCTGCTGGGGTTCGAATCCGTCGGCCTGAATGCGGGCTTGCAGGGCGGCGAGTTGGCTGGCGATAGTGTTGGCTTCAGCCTGTTGCTCCGAGGAGACGCGGGCGTAAAGCGCAAGCTGGCACATCTGCATCATTGGCTCCTTTCCCTTCAACCGCGCCGCCATCCTCGAGCGGCGTGGCTAATGGGGGCGAGGTGAAACGGTGCGGGCGATGGGGGTAGGGCAGCAGTAAGGCGTAGGCTTGGTGCAAGGTAGCGGGGGCCAAGCGGGTTGGTTCAAACAGGACCATCACCGGCAAGGGCGGATGTTGATGCTGGGCAGCCATGGGCAGCTCCTGGATCGAGCGCCGCCTGAGCAGGACGAGCAAGTAAAGGGGGAGGGGCGGGCTCGTCCGTACCGCCACGAGTGAACCGTAGTTGCGTGCGCAGGATCTCCTTTACATACTCCCACTCCGTCAGCTTCTTTGCAACATTATGGGGAGTGTATATTGGAAGCCCCTCTTTAACCTCTTGGAAGGCACCTTCACCGTCTGGGTACTCAACGCCCAACACGTCAAGACGGTGCCGGGGCGCAAGACGGACGTGAAGGACGCCCCGTGGCTCGCGGACCTGCTGCGCCATGGTCTGGTGCAGCCCAGCTTCGTCCCGCCGCAAGAGCAGCGCGATTTACGCGATCTCACGCGCAAACGGACCAACTTTGTCCGCCAGCGCGCCACAGTGGTCAATCGCCTCCAGAAGGTGCTGGAGGGCGCGAATCTCAAACTGGGCGACGTGGCGACGAATGTGGCCGGCGCGTCAGGCCGGGCCATCTTGGCGGCGATTGTGGCCGGGGAAGAGGATACCGCAGAACTGGCCGAGTTGGCGCGGGGCAAACTGCGTCGCAAACGGGCCGCTTTGGAGCAAGCGCTGGCCGGACGCGTGCGCGCCCACCACCGCTTTCTGTTGAGCGAGTTCTTATGCCAGTTGGAAAGTCTGGATGACACCATCGCCCATTTTGATGAGCAGATCCAAGCCGCCTGTGCGGCGGACGAAGAGGTGTTGAGCTTGGTTGATGGCATCCCCGGCTTTGGACGGGAATTGGCGGAAGTGCTGGTCGCGGAACTGGGCACCAACATGGAGCAGTACATCTGGGGACAC
>JBBSEL010000767.1:0-3158 GCA_038239755.1 Chloroflexia bacterium
GCAGGGAGCTATCGGCGCGGTCTCGACCCACGACCTGACCCTGACCGACTCCGCCGATATGGCCGCCGTGGCCCACCTGATCCACTTCACCGAGCGGATCGTGCCCGGCCCCACCGGCCCGGTGATGACCTTCGATTATAAGAGCCGCCCCGGCCTCGCCACCTCGACCAACGCCCTCAAGCTGATGGAGATCATGGGGCTGGATACCGGCCCTTCGAGCTGACCCCGCGTAGCCGCGATCCATAGAACCCGGCGTTGCCGGGGCGAATATACACCCTGATCCAGCCCCTCCGGGGCTGGGTTTGTGGTGGCGGGCGGGGTGGGTCCGCAATAGCGGGGGTGCCCGACTATTTCCCGTACTTCTCCTGATAGCGGAACGTCCCCAGTTGCGCGAGGAGTACATCATAGGGCGGCGTGTTGGTCGGGTGCCGCTCAAAAACGGCGCGCTCGAAATACTGCACGGTGTAGCTCTGGCCGGGGTCCAACTGGCTGGCTTCGGTGAACTCGTCGCTGATCGGGTAGCCCTGCTGGGCCAGCCCGCCGTGCGCCTGCCAGTAGGCCCAGAACGCGCCGCCCACCCAATGCCCTGTCTCGGCAAAGAAATGGGACTGCCCCGCCGTCTGGTTCGCCACCTGCCCCGGTGCCCCTGCCGCCCCGTAGCGGGCCGCATAGCGATAGGTGCCCAACAGGCTGAGCAGCACGTCATAGGGGCTGCCCGCGTTCTCTGGGTGATACTCGAACACTGCCCGCTCGAAATATTGTACGGTGTAGGGGGTGCCAGTAAGGTCGGAGACCTCGGTCATCGGGGGCGAGATCGGGTAGCCCTGTTGCGCCAGCCCGCCATGCCCGTTCCAGTAGTCGAGGAATAGCCCGGTCACGGTTTGCCCGGTTTCGGGGAAGAGCCGGGTGCCGCTGCCGGGGATTGCGGGTGGGGTAGGGAGCGTGGTCGTGGTCGGATTGGGTAGCACTGTCGGGGGTGCAGTGGGGGCGGGCGATGGCGTGGGCGAGGAGGTTCCTGCCGGGCCGACCAGCCGCTTGAGCGTGCCGTCGCCGTTGCCGCCGCCCTCGATGTACCACAGTGCGCCGTCGGGGCCGGTTTCGATGTCCAGGGTGGCGAACAGGCCGGGGATGGTGTTCGCCGCCGTCAAGGCTGTCCGGTCAGCGTTGAGGGTGAAATGATACAGCCCGCGCCCCTGGTACGAAGCCATGAACAGGTCATTGTGCCATTGCGGGATCTGGTTGCCCGTATAGACGGTGATGCCGGTCGGGGCTGGGCAGCACTGGGGGCCGGAGGTCCACAGCGGGGGGATCGTGTTCGACTGCGGGTCGGGGCCGCCCGGCGCGGTGTCGTCGCAGGGGTAGGGGTCGCGCCAGCCATAATTGTAGCCCGCCTCGATCCGGTTCATCTCATCATCGCAACCGGGGCCGTTCTCGCTGGCAAAAATCCGCCCCGGCACCACCGGGTCAAAGGTGAAGTCGAAGCTGTTGCGCAGGCCGATGGCGTACAACGAGGGGAGTGCCCCCGGCGCGGTGAAGGTGGGGTTGTCGGCGGGCACGCTGCCGTCGGAGTTGATCCTGTGCAGCTTGCCGTGCGGGTCGGCCACGTTGGAGGAATTGGCGGCGGTGGCATTGTCGCCAATGGTGATGTACAGCTTGCCGTCTGGCCCGAAGTGGATATTGCCGCCGTTGTGGTTGCCCGCCGGGGCGGTTGTCGGGGCGCGGAAGATGATCGTCGGGTCGCGGCCCGCGCCGTTGTTCTCCACAAAGCGCACCACCCGGTTTTCCAGGGCGGGGCAGTCCGCTCCTATCTGGCAGGTATAGAAGCTGTAGAGATAGTGGTTGTCGGTGAAGTGGGGGTCCACGGCGATGCCCAGCAGCCCGCGTTCGCCGGAGCTATTCACCTGGAAGGTGATCACCGGGGCGGGCTGTAACGCGCCGTTGGCAAAGAGGCGCACATAGCCGGTGTCCTTTTCGGTGTAGAACAGCCGCCCCTGCGGATCAAACGCCATCGCCACCGGCTTGTGGATCGCGCTCAGCACCGTCTCGCTCGACACGCCGGGCGGCAGGGTTTCGGTCCCTTCGGGGATTTGCGCCGTCGAGCGGGCGGCGTGCGCTCCCCAGGCCGTGCCCACCAGCAGGGCCAGCAAACTGAGCAGGGACAGCCGGAAGATCAGCGGGGATCGGTGGGGCATGGGAGACTCCTTCGCGCGCAGAGGTATTTTGTAGTATACCCCAGAGCGCCGGGAAACGTTCATCCCCGGCGCGGCGCCCCCGCTACTACGGAATAGGCTATGCTATAATGTCCGGTAGAACGTGTGCCGGGTTGGGCCGCTGACGGCCATTGTGGACCCAACCCGCCGTTATCGACCCGCAGAAATGAGGCGCTAATGTCTGAAGATCAATGGTCCGCAGTGGACCACTACATCACCGACTTGTTCGTTCCCGCCGACCCGGCCCTGGAAGCGGCGCTCCAGTCCACCGCCGCCGCGGGGATGCCGCCGATCAGCGTGGCCCCCAACCAGGGCCAACTGCTGCATATTCTGGCCCGCGCCTATGGAGCACGGACCATCCTGGAGATCGGCACACTGGGCGGCTACAGCACGATCTGGCTGGCGCGGGCCTTGCCCCCCGGCGGGCGGCTGATCACCCTGGAAGCCGATCCGAAGCACGCCGAGGTGGCCCGCGCCAACATTGCCCGGGCGGGGCTGGCCGAGGTGGTGGAGGTGCGGCTGGGCAAAGCGCTGGAGACCTTGCCCCCTCTGGCGGCGGAAGGGGTTGGCCCGTTCGACCTCGTGTTCATTGATGCCGACAAGGAGAATACCGCCGCCTACTTCGAGTGGGCGCTGAAGCTGACCCGGCGGGGGAGCCTGATCATCACCGACAATGTGATCCGCAATGGCGCGGTGATTGATGCCGCCAGCACCGATGTCAACGTGCAGGGCGTGCGACGCTTCCTCGCCGCGCTGGCTGCCGAGCCGCGCGTGACGGCGACGGCGATCCAGACGGTGGGGAGCAAGGGTTGGGACGGGCTGGCCTTCGCCGTCGTCACGGCGGACCCGCCGCTGTAACCAAGCCCGCCCCCGCCGGGTATCGGGCAACACAAAGCCGCCGCTAACCTATCGGGTTAGCAGCCTCTTCATGCTATCAGCAACACAACC
>JBBSEL010000768.1:0-3156 GCA_038239755.1 Chloroflexia bacterium
ACCGCTCAAACAACCTTGCACGTTACGTTAATCTCGCCAGCCCCCTCACCTGCCCTGCTTACACCGGATCATGTCCCTCACTGCGCCCGAACACTTCCCGCGCCTCCCCGACGAGGTAGAGCGAGCCGGTCACGCAAATCAGCCGCGCTTCGATCCGTCCGGCAATCTCGCTAGCCTGCGCCAGCGCGTTGCGGGTGTTCGCGGCGGCGGTCATGGGCACGCCGTATGGCTCCCAGAAGGGGGCTAGTTCGGCAGGCATGAGGGAGCGCGGGCTGGTCAGAATCGGGGTGAGGACGACATACGCCGCCAGGGGAGCCAAACCGGAGACGATATCGGCGGCGCTGTGCCCCTGGTTGAGGCCAAAGACGTAGACCACCTGCTGCCCGTTTATGCTGAAATCCTCCATCAGCGCATCGTGCAGCCGCAGGGCCGAGTCGCCGTTGTGCGCCCCATCGACCACGGTCAACGGGCTGCGGGCGACAATTTCCAGCCGACCCGGCCATACGACATGTTCTATGCCCTTGTTGATCGCCGTAATCACCGCCGCGCCAGGCAGGCGGCGCAGGGCTTCCGGACCCTGCCGGTGCAATAGCAGCACCGCCGCTGCCGCCGTGTGGGCGTTCTCCACCTGATGCTGACCCAATAGAGGAAGCCGCGCCCCGATTGCCAGGGCGGATTCGCGGACTTGCAGCGCGATCTGGCGACCCAGCGGGATCGCGGCATCGTCACGGATCACCGCCCCATCGGCAGCACCGGTGATGAGCAGGTCGGCGGGGTGGTAGAGCGTGGCGCGGCGCGTGGCGGCGGTCTGCGCGATCACCGTCGCCGCCTCCTCCGGCTGGGGGGCAGAGAGGACGATGCCGCCTTCCTTGATGATCCCGGCCTTCTCGGTGGCGATCTGGCTCAGCGTGTCGCCCAGGATCGCCATATGGTCATAGCTGATCGGGGTGATGATGGCGAGGGCGGGGGTGACCACGTTCGTCGCGTCGAGCCGCCCGCCCAGGCCGACCTCCAGCACGGCGAAATCCACCCCCGCCTCGGCAAAATAGACGAAGGCCAGCGCGGTGCATAGCTCATAATAGGTCGGCACCTCGTCGGGATCGCCCGCCGCCACCAGGGGATCGGCCACCGGTTGGAGGCGCGTCTCGACCAGCCGGGCCAGGTCGGCTTCGGGGATCGGCGCACCGTCCAGCCGCATCCGTTCGCGCATGGTGTGGAGGTGGGGCGACGAATAGAAGCCGGTGTGCAAGACCGCCGCCCGCAGCATCGAATCGAGCAGAGCCGAGGTGGACCCCTTGCCCTTCGTCCCGGCGATGATGGCCGAGGGATAGCGCGTGTGCGGGTCGCCCAGCCGCCCTAGCAGCCGCCGCACCCGCCCCACGCGGAAGGCATCGGCGCTATAGGTGGTGTTGCTGCGCTTCTCGTAGTTGATGAACTGGTTGAGATAGCCGAGCGCCTCGGCATAGGTCATGGACATGGCCGCTCCTTTCATCCACCCTCTCAGCAGGTTCGGTGCCCACGGTATGGTTATTGCAGCACACGGTAGCATAGATACGCAATGTAACACAGAAGGGTGGCGAATTATGGAACTATATCCCCTGGCGACCGAGCCGGTCTACCGGCATTATCTGTGGGGTGGGCAGCGGCTCCAGGCGTTGTTGGGTAAACCCGTCGGCGCGGAGGGCACCCTGGCCGAATCGTGGGAAGTGGCCGACGAAGCCCGCGTGGCGAACGGCCCGTTAGCCGGGCAAACCTTGCGCGAGGTGGACGAAGCGAGCGATGGCGCACTGGTGGGGGACGGCCCGCGCTACCCCCAGGCCCGGCTGCCCCTCTTGATCAAGCTGTCTAACGCCGAAGACGATTTGTCGGTGCAGGTCCACCCCGACGACGCTTATGCCCTGGCCCATTCGGCCCACCTGGGCTATCCCGGCAAGACCGAGATGTATTATATCATCGCTGCCGACCCCGGCGGCGGCATCTATTTCAACCTGCGCCCCGGCGTGACCCTGGACCAGTTCCGGCAGACGCTGGAAAGCGGCGAATCGGTGCGCGACCTGCTCCAATTCGTGCCGGTGCAGGCGGGCGACGTGCTCTATTCCCCGTCACGGCTGATCCACGCTATCGGCAAGGGCGTGGTCTACTGCGAGATCCAGCAGAACTCGGATATCACCTATCGCCTATCGGACTGGAACCGCGTGGGGGCCGATGGCAAGCCGCGCCCGTTGCATATCGCCGACGGGCTGGCCGTTGCCACGCGCCAACCGGAGGTGCAGGCGCGGATCATCCCGCTGGTGCTGGAGGACGGGGCCGAGAGCAAACGCACACTGCTGGCCGCCGGGCCGTTTTTCGCCACCGAACTGATCGAGGGGCAAGAGGCCGTGCCCCTGGCCCGCGCCCGCCACGCCCTCCAGACAATCACCGTGTTGGACGGCACCCTGACGCTGACCCACACCGGGGCGGGCACGGCGACGGTTGGGCGGGGCGAAAGCGCCGTCATCCCTGCCGCGCTTCAGGACGTGCAGGCGGTGCCTGACGGCCTGGCCCGCTTCCTCTTCGCCTATATCCCCGACATTCAGGCTGACGTGGTCGCTCCCCTCCAAGCCCGCGACTACACCCCGGCCCAGATCGCCGGGCTGGGCGGCAACCTTCAGGCCGGGCCGCTGGTCGAAGCACTGGGCGGCCCGGCAGCGATCAACCAGACCACCACCCCCACGGAGCAATCATGACGATCAATACCCTGCTGATGAAAAGCCAGGCACTCCAACGCCCGGTCAGCTATATCGCGCTCACCCCCGACCCCGCCGATGCCGGGCCGGGACCATACCCGGTGTTGGTGCAATTGCACGGCTACTGGGACGACTATCATTCCTGGCTCTACCAATCGAACCTGGCCCGCTATGTCGAACGGCTGCCGTTGATCGTGGTCTTGCCCAACGGCGAGAACGGCTACTGGGTCAACTGGGACCCCCGGCGGCGCTACGAAGACTTCATCACCCAGGATCTCTGGGAGCATGTGACCGCCACCTTCCAGGTGCGGCCCGGACGCTGGGCCATCGGTGGCCTGTCGATGGGCGGCTACGGCGCGCTACGGATCGGGCTGAAGCACCCCGACAAATACAGCTCGATCTTCGCCCATTCCAGCGTCATCCCCGGCCC